>NZ_JBRAJI010000001.1:0-115599 GCF_052744395.1 Desulfurispora sp.
TGTGGATCAATTTTATTTGCACATAGTGGGTCAATTCTGTTGACAATCAACAGTCCGGTTTCGTTACTCTTATCGACGCGGTGCTCCCGCACGTGATCCCGTTGATATGTTTCGCTCTCTGTTACTAATGGAAATGACTCATTGTAATTCTGTAGATGATTGGGTCAAGGAGCTGAAAACTTTTTAAAAAGGTACGCAAACCAAAACGTAAACCTAAGAAAGGCAAGAAAAAAGGGGAAAAGGCACCAATCCGTAAGCCTGGTATTGTGAAACGTCTGGTGGATCGCTTTTTATCCCACCCGCCGAAATTTAAAATTCGTCCCCATGACCCCTTGCAGCGGATTTTTAAACAATGTTTTGTGCTGCCTTCCGCTAAGCTGGGCCTTTTGGGGGATATTGAACATCTCCGTATTGCCGGAGATGGAACTTCCGTCCGTACCGGTGCCGGCCGGTACGGAAAAATGACCTGCACCTGCAGAAAGCAGGGGGTCTTTAACTGCCGGTGTCCACGCCGTTACAGCGATCCAGACGCTTCATGGGGCTGGGATAATAACCGTGAAGAGTATTATTACGGACGCGGCCTTTACGCGTTCTCGGCAGCCGATAGCCCCTACGACATTTGTTGCGTCGATTGACATTTCGTATGACCATCCTTTCCTGTGTTTTGCCTGCTCCCGGTTGGTTATCCACCCGTGCCGCGTGGAGGCGGCAGGCTTTGCAGGCACCGACGGTCTTAACTCGCCGCCGTCATGTAGTCGTAAAGCTTGGCCGCCTTCATGGCTTCCTTCAGGCTGTCTATCTCGTAAGCGTACCTTTGGGCTCTTTCGCTGGTTTCTTCCAGCGCCTTTGTGGTGCCCCGGTGAGCGCTCTGTACACCTTCCAACTCCGTCTTGACTGTGGCAAGTTCCTTCTTGGCTCTATTCTCGTTCTCGTCGTCCTTGATGGCCCGGTCGATGTATTCCTGTGTGGTGATGCCCCAGTCGTTCTCGATGTTCTGTTCTGCGAGCTCGAATGCGCCGGTAAAGGCGGCTGCCAGGTAGCTGTTTTCGCCGAGTTCGGTGACCATCTGCTTGATTTTCTCCAGGGTCTTGCGTTCCTGTTCCTTCGTGGCTATCATTGCTGCTCCTCTTTCTTGGCTATCCAGTTTTCCTTCGCCTGTCTGCATGCTTCCAGGGTGGGTTTAACGCAGAAGAATAATTCTCCATCTGTGTGCCGGTAGTCGTATTGAACTACCGTCTTCCTGGTGATGTTGCTCTTGAAGGTTTCATACTGCTCTTGGACGTTGGCCAGGTTTCTCGGGTTTAACATTTCGCTCTCTCCTATTCTTTGTATATGTTCTTGTTTATAATATAAACATTAATGTTTATGTAGTCAATTCATTTTTTAACGTTTCTCAATAAAAGAGAAATAATAACGTTGATTTATTAAATGGTTTCGTTTATAATGAGAATATTGGAAGGAGTGGTGATATGTCAGTATCCGAACAGCTTAAAATACTGTGTGTCAAGCTCGGGATAAGCGTTTCCGAACTCGGACGAATATCAGGGAAAAGCCCGCAAGCTTTCAGCCAGAAAATGAAACGGGAGAGTTTTACTGTCGACGAATTGAAGCAAATTGCGGAGGCCGCTGGTTGCCGATATGAGGGGGCCTTTATTACGCCTTCCGGCGAGAAGGTCACGTACTGAAAAAGGAGGATTGTCCTATGAAGGTGGAGAAAAGTTCTTACACGTGCACAGCTTGCGGTAAAAATTTCAGCATATCTATTTCGAATGCCGGTTATCCGGGCGGAAAAGACCGCGAAAGCATAAACTGCCCTCGGTGCAGTACGGAAAATGGCACAATTATAACCAGCGGGTTTATTACCTCATATCGAGAGGAAAAAGGCGGTGATAGCCGGTGACCATATATGAAAAAATCGACCGCTGCCACAAGGCAATAAGCGAGGTTCGCCCCTTCGAGGGGCATATGCTGAAGCAGTTGAAGGACTATTACCGCATCGGGCTTACATGGTCGAGTAATGCCATCGAGGGGAACACCCTCACCATCAGCGAGACAAAGGTGGTGCTTGAGGACGGTCTAACCATCGGGGGCAGGCCGCTCCGGGATTTCTTTGAGACGGTGGGCCACGGCCAAGCCTATGATTTCATGTTTACCCTGATTGGGGAGCGGCGCATAACGGTGGAGGACATTAAAACCATGCATCGCTTGTTCTACAAAAGCATTGACGAGGCAAACGCCGGCACATGGAGGAAGGAGAGCGTTATCGTCTCCGGTACCGATTATGTGTTCCCCAAGCCACAGGAGATTGAGGGGCAAATGCGGAAGCTGGAGAAATGGGTAAAGGCCGAGCGAAAAAATTACCATCCCGTAACCTTTGCCGCGCTGCTGCACCTGAAGTTTGTGTCAATCCACCCGTTCATCGATGGCAACGGCAGAACAAGCCGTCTTATCATGAATTTGGCGCTGATACAAGATGGTTATCAGTTGGCAATTATTCCTCCTGTGCTCCGACTAGAATATAACGACACCATCCGGCAGTATCAGAATAAGGGTAAGTCTGAGCCGTTCTGTGAATTCATTGCCGAGCGGGTGTATGAAACGCAGAAGGAAATCATGCGGCTGCTGCACATTCCGTTTCCCGAACTGTCATAAAACGAGAGCGGGTATCCCAACACAGGAATCCCGCTCTTTCTGTATTAAAGCCGTCCTGGGCCTGCTTGGCTCGTGGCGGCTTTTGCTATTATGTTCTACGAAGGCGCCTGCAATCTGTCGCCGACGTTTAATACTCACTGGGGAATAGAATCGTCGTCGCTGACCTGTCCCATTCGGTTATAATCCAGATTTTCCCCTTGCTGGTCAGGTACGCAGCCATTACCCGGTCTCCGCTTTCAACCGCCCGATCGTTCAGGGCCTTATCCTCTTGGCAGAGGTCGCCCCAATCGTGCCGCTGGTACCTGCTAAAGGCTGCAGCAATCTCCCGAGCAAATGCCAGATCGCTCTCCATCTCTTCCGCTATGCCTCGGGTTGCCACAAGTCCGCCGTATTTCATCGTACTCGCCCCTTTCCGTTATGGTTTTAGTCCATGGTACCCGCCGGGTCGCCGATGGTTAAGGCGTACTGGGTGGGTAATTTCCTGGCTTTTGGGCCGCCGCTCCGAGAGCGCTGGCGTCAATCTTGACGTTCATCGAGCGAGGAGGTGGCTTGCCCCATGATTACCGCCACCCGCTACACAGTGGAGTAAGACGAAGCCCGGAGCGTTTATAGAATCCGAGATATGGAGGCGCCGGTTTGTCCGCAGTGTGGTCTGCTGCTCTCTGGGTATGATACAAAAAAGCGACATGTAATCGACAGCTACGGGGCAGTCCGCTGGTTCCTGTTACGTCGCCTCAGCTGCCCCGGCTGCGGCAAGCTGCACATCGAACTTCCCGACTTCATACAGCCAAAGAAGCACTATGAGGCCCAGTTGATTAAAGACATTCTGGCCGGCCACTCTGATTGCTGCCCGGCTGACGACTGTATTTGCTAGAATAAAAATTGACCACCAGAAAAGAAAATGCTAAAGAAAAAGTTGTCCACCTTGACCATCAAACCTGCTATGCTGGAAGTTGCCAAACCAACAGCAAAGGCAGGAGAAAGAGAGATGATCAAAGTGGACACATATAAGTATATCAAAGAACAGCACATCAGGGAAAGGAAATCTATCCGCCAGATATCCCGCGAAACCGGCCTGGCCCGGCAAACAATCCGCAAAATCCTGTATGGCTCGGTGGAAGAAGTTACAAAATACAAGCGCAAAATTGAGCCCCCTTATTTCCTTGCCAGTGAAATGGCTCGCGGCTGCAAGCTCTCCGGCGTTAAAAAAATACGTGTTCATGACATTCGCCACTCCCACACATCGCTGCTGATTGAACTCGGTTTTTCTCCGCTTCTATTATCTGAACGCCTTGGGCATGAAAGCGTAGAGACCACCCTACAAACCTATGCCCATTTATACCCCAATAAGCATGGCGAAGTTGCCGAAAATTGGATGCCCTCAATTCTCCAGAAAATGGCTCCAAATCAGATAAAAATCCCGAAAAACCGGAATAATGTTGCCATTCTGCTGCCACGGCCAATAATTAAAGCCTGTAAACCCTTTATTTATCTGGGTTACAGGCTTTTTCTTTCCTATTCCCACTCGATGGTGGCCGGCGGCTTGGAGGTAATATCGTAAACCACCCGGTTTACCCCCGGTACTTCGCTAACAATCCGGCTGGAGATGCGTTCCAGCACTTCATGCGGCAATCTGGCCCAGTCCGCGGTCATGCCGTCGTGACTGAGCACGGCCCGCACGGCCACCGTATAGGCATAGGTGCGCTCATCGCCCATCACACCCACACTGCGCATACCGGTAAGCACGGCGAAATACTGCCAGATTTCCCGGGCCAGGCCGGCCCGGGAAATTTCGCCGGTGACGATAGCATCGGCCCGGCGCAGGATTTCCAGCCGCTCCGCCGTCACCTCGCCAATGATGCGCACGGCCAGACCGGGGCCGGGGAAAGGCTGCCGCCAGACAATCTCGTCGGGCAGTCCCAGGCGGCTGCCCAGCACCCGCACTTCGTCCTTGAACAGCCAGCGCAGCGGCTCCACCAGGCTGAACTGCATGTCGGGCGGCAGACCACCCACATTGTGGTGCGACTTGATCACGGCCGCCGTAGCCGTACCGCTTTCCACCACATCGGGATAGAGCGTGCCCTGCACCAGAAAATCAATCTGGCCCAGGCCGCGGGCCGTCTCCTCAAAAACGCGAATAAATTCATGGCCGATGATCTTGCGCTTTTGTTCCGGGTCGGTAACACCGGCCAGTTTGCTTAAAAACCTTTCCGAGGCATCCACATGGATCAGGTTGATTTTAAATTTCTCCCGGAAGGTACTGACCACCTGCCGGGCTTCATCCAGGCGCAGCAGGCCGTGATCCACAAAAACACAGGTGAGCTGGTCCCCCACCGCCCGGTGCACCAGCACGGCGGCCACCGAGGAATCCACCCCGCCGCTTAAGGCACACAGCACAGGCCGGTTACCCACCCGGGCGCGAATTTCGGCCACAGCCGCGTCGATAAAAGAGCCCATGTTCCAGCTACCGCTGCAGCCGCAGACATCATATAAAAAGGCCCGCAGCACTTCCCGGCCACGCGGCGTGTGCACTACTTCGGGGTGGAACTGCACGGCGTACAGGCGACGGGCCGAGTCGGCCATAGCCGCCACCGGGGTTTTTTCCGTGCGGGCGGTAACGGTAAAGCCGGGCGGTGCCTGTTCCACCAGATCGCCGTGGCTCATCCAGCACTGCTCCGGATTGCCCAGACAGCCCAGCAGAACATCAGCGGGTGCGGTCTTTTCCAGCATGATTTTGCCATACTCCCGCTGTTCGGCCGGCCGTACCACACCGCCCAGCTGACGGGCCATCAATTGCATGCCGTAACAAATTCCCAGAATGGGAATGCCCAGGTGGTAGATCTGCGGATCGCACCAGGGGGCGTCTTCCTGGTAGACGCTGGCCGGCCCGCCGGAAAAGATTATCCCCCGCGGGTTTTTCTCGACCAGTTCGGACAGCGGCGTATTATAGGGCAGCATCTCACAAAAGACGTTCAACTCCCGCACACGGCGGGCAATCAGCTGGCTGTACTGGCCGCCAAAATCCAGTACAATAACCATTTCCTGCTGGCCAGACACCATGACACACAAAACCTCCAGTAAACCATGAAAGCTTTAGCTTCTATACACCTCGGGTTTTAAGACCAGGATCTCGCGCAAATTCCGGTAGCGTTCGGCATAGTCCAGACCATAGCCCACCACGAACTCATCGGGAATGACAAAACCGTTGTAGTCCACCTGTACCGGCACTTTCCGCCGCCCGGGCTTGTCCAGGAGCGTACAGATGCGCAGGCTGGCGGGCCGGCGGGTCGCCAGGTTGTCCCGCAGATATTTCAGGGTCAGACCGGTATCCACAATGTCTTCCACTATGAGCACGTGCCGGCCCTCGATGCTCTGTTCCAGGTCCTTGATAATTTGCACCACCCCGGAGGAAGCCGTAGTGGCCCCGTAGCTGGAAACCGCCATAAAGTCCAGGCAAAGGGGTACGTCAATATGCCGCACCAGGTCGGCCAGAAAGAGCACAGCGCCTTTCAGGATGCCCACCACCAGGATTTCCCGGCCGGCATAATCCCGGCTGATCTGCCGGCCCAGTTCGGCCACCCGGCTGGTTATTTGCTGTTCAGTAATCAAGATTTCTCTGGCATCGGGGTGCACAGAAAACCCTCCCATGGCTGCATTTTTCGCCAAAATACTGGATCATTATATCAAGTAGCGGTAAAGCGTGTCAATGAAAAGGGCCAGCGCCCGTTTAACTGGCGGGCGCTGGCTCGGGCACATTGATCTGCACTGGTACCCCCGGATCACGAATAGCGACCTCCAGGGTGAGCCCCGGCCGGTTGTCGGGGGGAAGGTAGGCCCGGGCCGAAAGTTTACTGATATAATGCTGCTCCTGATCGATATACACCCGGTATTCCAGGAAACTCACGCTCCGCTGTGGCCAGGCCGGAGGCAGGGAAGGGCGGAATGTGAGCACATAGCAGGATCTTCCGGCCACTTTTTCCTGACCGCTCAATTTCACCGGCCCGGTCTCCTTAAATTTCAACAACACCAGCGGGTTGAACTGCACGCCCAGCAGTTCTTGATTGCTGACCGCACCGGCCGTCTGCAGGGTGATCCACTGCTCCGACCAGGGGTCTTTCAAGTACAGTGCCTCCCCCAGCTGGATAAACTCCAGGCTGGACTTTTGCATGGCTCCCTTGATGTGCACCCGACCGGGCTCGGAACGTTCCCCGCTCAGCGCCACCAGCTCTTCGCCGCTGGCCTTGCGGATATACAGGTCAAACTTGTAACTGGAAGCGTTCAGGGTATTCTGAATGGCCGTGCTCAGCAAAGCATCGGGGGCCAGGGGAGGAGCAGCGGACCACCCCCACAGGAATTTGAGGAGCAAAAGGGCCAGCAACAGCAGGGCCCCTCCTACCGCCCACAGGAACACCCCGGGCCGGCGCCATCCGCCGTAGTAACGCCTGCCTGACCAGCGCAGCATAATGACCCCCCCGGCCTGTATATTGCTTTTATGAGCATATATACTGACCGGCAGAGCAAATTATGACCGCTTTAAACAATGGAGAGTGGCAGCCAACCGTCAATTGTGCTAAAATAACCTTGTTTTAAATCTCCGGCAAGAATTTGCCAGGTGGTGAGAATAAACTGTGCAGCTTAAAGATGTGCAGCAAATTGTCGACCGCTGGATCAGCCAGTTTGCCGAGGGATACTGGCACCCTTTGGCCATGCTGGCCCGCCTGACCGAGGAAGTGGGCGAACTGGCCCGAGAGGTCAATCACCATTACGGCCAGAAGCCCAAAAAAACCGGTGAGCCACCGGGCGATATTGCCATGGAACTGGGGGATATATTGTTCATCCTGGCCTGCTATGCCAATTCACTAAACATCGACCTGGAGGAGGCTTTCCGCCGGGTGATGGACAAGTATTATCAGCGGGACTCCGACCGCTGGACCAGAATAAATGACGATAACAACCATTGATGAAAGGAGTTTTGCCAGACATGGCCACCATCCAGCCGCTGCGCGGCCTGCGTTACCATGCCGCTCATGTACCCAACCTGGCCGACGTGATCACCCCGCCCTATGATGTAATTGACGAAGCCGCCCAGGAGGCATTTTACCGGCGCCACCCCTACAACATCATCCGCCTGGAATATGGCAGAAAGCAGCCCACAGACAGCGAGCAGGACAACCGTTATACCAGAGCAGCAGCGGATTTTGCCGCCTGGCAGGAGCAGGGCGTGCTGCAGCCCGATCCGCCGGCGGTGTACATATACCACCAGTACTTCACCCTGGGCGGCACGACCAGGGTGAGAAAGGGGCTGGTCTGCGCCGTAAAACTGGAACCATACGAAAAGGGTATTGTCCTGCCCCACGAGGAAACCCTGCCCAAACACAAAGCCGACCGCCTGGCCCTGATGCAGGCCTGCCGGGCCAATTTCAGCCCCATCTTCGCCCTCTATGAAGATGCCGCCTGCCGTGTGGAACAGCTGGCCGAAACCGGATTGTGCGGACAAAAGACCTGCCTGGACTTCACCGATGAGCAGGGGCAGCGCCACCGGCTCTGGGCGGTGTCCGATCCCAGTATGCTGCGGGAAATCGCGGCCATCTTCGACCCGCTGAAGGTTTACATTGCCGATGGGCACCACCGTTATGAAACCGCCCTACAATACGCCCAGCTGCGCCGGCAGGAGGAAAACGTCCTGCCCGGCCAGACCAGGCCCTATGATTATGTGTTGATGGTACTGGTCAATATGCACGATCCCGGGCTGGTAGTCCTGCCCACCCACCGCCTGGTGCGCAATGTAAAAGACCTCGACCCGGATCGACTGATCCAGGACCTGCAGGAACATTTTACGGTGGAGGAATATGCGATTTCCCGGTTTACGGGCGGCCTGCCCGCCTTTTTGCAGCAGATGCACAGTGCGCTGGCCGGCACAGGCAAGGCCAGCCGGCACGCCCACATATTCGGCCTCTATACCGGCCGGGACCGGCTGTTCAGACTGCAATTAAAAGAGGGGCTGGACCTGGAGGGACTGCTGCCGCCCGGCCACTGCCCGGCCTGGCAACAGCTGGACGTGACCATCCTGCACAGTCTGGTGCTGGAAAAAAGACTGGGCATCGGCCGGCAGCAGCGGGAGGGAGAAAACTTCCTCACTTACACCCGGCAGGAAGAGGAAGCACTGCAGCTGGTGGACAGCAGCAGCTACCAGATGGTCTTTTTCCTCAATCCTACACTGGTGAGCGAAGTGATGGCCGTTGCGGCAGCCGGGGACCGGATGCCCCAGAAGTCTACTTACTTCTATCCCAAACTGCCTACCGGCCTGGTGATCAACAAGCTCTAACCATTAATCAACCTGTTAGCTGACGCAGCCGGTCCTCCGGACTGATGATGCTGGTCAACCGCACGCCGAAATTTTCATTGACCACCACCACTTCGCCCCGGGCTACCAGCGTGCCGTTGACCAGCACTTCCACCGGCTCATCCACCAGCGCATTGAGCTCCACAATAGCTCCCGGGGTCAAATTGAGCACCTCGCGAATGGGCCGCCTGGTACGCCCCAGCACCACGCTGACCTTGAGCGGTACATCCAGCAGCAGTTCCAGCTTGCGCTGTTCCTCGGGGGTGAGCAGACCGGCTGATGGATAAGAAGGCGCTGCAGAAACGGCTGGCCCGGTAGCCGGCACCGCTCCGGATGAAGAATCCGGATCACGGGTTGCCGCGGCCGGAGCGCGGACGGCCGCAGCCTGCCCGGCGAATTCCTCCGGAATATCCGCGGGCGGCTCGAGCGGCAGTTGCAGGCCGTCTCCGTAAATTTCCCCGCCCAGCTGCTGCTTGACATTGTCGGCCACGGCCTGGGCGGGCGCATCACCCACCACCGCCGGCCCACCGCTCAAATAGGCCATCAGCAATGCCGCCTGCTCCCGGGCGGTTTCCAGACTCATGATCTGCATCAGTTCGGTATCCACCAGATCGCCAATTTTCATCTGGAAAGATACCACCACCACCGGATCCCCTACCGGCAGCACCAGGCTGTCCTTGTCCTCTTCGCGCAAAATAATACTGTGGGGCGGCGCAATGTTAATTGCCTGGCCAAACATATTGGCCAGGGAAGTGGAAGCCGTGCCAATCATCTGGTTCATGGCCTCGGAGGCGGCGCTCAGTTCCAGTTCGCCGATTTCACCGGTTACCTGTACTTCACCGCTGCCGCCCATCATCAGATCGGCAATAATCATGGCGTCGTGCATTTTGATGACCAGCACGTTAAAACCCTGCAGTCCTTCGGTGAATTGCACCTGAATCAGGATGTAGGGAATCTGGAAACTGGCAAACAGCTGTCGCTGGGTGAATATATGTACCCGGGGGCTGGTTATTAGAACTTTCTGGTTCAGCAACTGGGACAGCGTGGTGGCAGCCGAACCCATGGAAATATTGCCCACTTCCCCCAGAGCGTCTTTCTCCTCGGGTGAGAGCATATTTCCATAATCATCATTCCCACCGGTACCGGCCAGATTTTCCGGGAGAGGTTGATCCGGTTCATCCGCCGGAGCCAGACCCTCGGCTGCGGCGCGCAGCAGAGCGTCTATCTCAGCCTGGTCCAGAATCTTGTTGTCATTCAATGATATCCCCTCCCTCCTTCATCGACACCACCTGCACCGCCAGGTGATCCCGCACCCGTCCGGGCTGCACACCAAATTTCAGTTCCCCTTCGATATAGAGGTCGAGATCCTGGCTGACCAGGCGCTCCAGCACCAGCACATCGCCTTCCTGTAATTGCAAAAACTCCCGGATGCTGATCCGGGACTCGCCCAGCACGACATGCAATTCCAGAGGCGAAAATCCCAGCCAGTGCTTGAGCCAGTGCAACTCCTCGGGCCGGGGCTGGCGCGATTTGCGCAGGAACTGCTGCCGCACCGAAAGGTGGGATATCACCGGTTCCAGCAGCATATAGGGCAGGCACAGGTTGAGCAGGCCTCGCTGCTCATCATTGATGGAAATATTCAAAGTGATCAGCGCAATGATCTCGTTTGGCGCCAGGATCTGGCTCATGCGCGGGTTGGACTCGATGGCTTCAATGCCAGCTTCTACAGGAAACAGGTCGCTCCAGGCCTGGGACAGATGCTCCAGCACCCGGCCCAGCAGGCGACGTGCCACGGTCAATTCAATATCGGTCAGTTCGCGCAACACATCGGTGGGCGAGCCCGGTCCGCCAAACACCAGATCCAGCATGGGCAAAATGACCGGTGTCCCAGCCTCCAAAATGGCCTGGCCGTCCAGAGGTGCCAGGTTGAAAATACTCATGACCGTGGGAGTGGGTATGGAGCGGATAAACTCGTCATAGATGAGTTGCCCCACCGAAACCAGCTCGATGGACACCGGAGCCCGCAAATAACCGGAAAGAAAGCTGGAAAGCAGACGGGCGAAGTTCTGGTGCACCATTTCCAGGGTGCGCAGGTGCTCGCGGGAAAACTTGTTGGGACGGCGAAAATCGTAGGGCTTGCTGGCCGGTGCCTGTACCGACTGCTGGGCTTCCTCTGGCTGCAGCTTGCCGGAAGTGAGCGCTTCCAAAAGCTGGTCAATTTCCAATTGTGAGAGTACTTCCTGCAAGAAACCACCTCCGTCCCGCTGCGGCTATTACAAGCCAGGTTTATTTTCTGGCCAGCACACGCTCAATGGCCTGCAGCAGGCGATCCTGCTGGAAGGGCTTGACAATAAAATCCTTGGCTCCCGCCTGGATGGCCTCCATGACCATGGCCTGCTGACCCATGGCACTGCACATAATGATGCTGGCGTTGGGATCCAGGGCGCGAATGGCCTTGACGCCCTCGATGCCGTCCATTTCGGGCATGGTAATATCCATGGTTACCAGATCGGGCTTGAGCTCGGCATACATCTGTACCGCCTGTTTGCCGTTTTCCGCCTCGCCCACCACTTCATAGCCATTTTTTACAACAATATTTTTAATCATCATGCGCATAAATGCCGCGTCGTCAACAATCAAGATTCGCTTAGCCAAAGCTCCAAAACCTCCTTAAATTTTCTCCTCGAGTTTTATAAAAACGCCGTCAGGTTACGGTACGGACAGCATTGTTTAAGCCAGGCCAAGGGCTGCAAACAGTTTGTCAATGGATCCGGGGTCGGTGAGCAGGAAAAAGTGGCCGTTGATCACCATTTCTCCTTCATGCACCAGGTCGGTGCCAATCACCAGCACATGATCCTCCACCCGGCCGCTGGCAATCATTAAATCGGCCATCACCGCCCCCAGCATATCCATAGCAAACATGGGGACTGTGGTAATCATGTTCAACATGGTCAGCTGGGACAGGGCGTTAATAAAGGCTCCCGTCAGTACATTGCCAATTTCTTTAACCGCCGACTGGCCAATTTCATCCAGTTCTACCGTGGTGCCGGGTGGCATCCCCATCAGCAGGTCGACCAGCCGGCGGGCACTGTCCCCGCTGAAAACAAACAATACCGTCCCCGGCACGTCACCCAGGATGCGCAGGCTGACACAGGCGACCTCTTCTTCCAACCCCCCCACCAGGGCAATGGTTTCCTCAAAGGGCATAAACTGTGCCCGGGGCACTTTCATGTCAATGCGCCGGTTTACCAGCTGGGCCAGAGCGGTCACGGCATTGCCCATACCGATATTGCTGATCTCCCGCAGCGCATCCAGGTGCATTGCGGATAATTCCGGATAGTCGTTCATTTTTTCTCATCCTCTCCTGGCTGACTTCCGGTAGAAGCAAGGGGTCATTTTTTCCAGACCCAGCTCCTGATAATTGAAAATCATCTCGCTCCCGCCAATGAACAGCACTCCCCCCGGTACCAATGACTGGGAAAACTGCCGGTTGATTTTATCCTGGGCCTGGCGGGTGAAGTAGATGGTTACATTGCGGCAGAGAATCAAATGATAACCCGTATCGTATTTGTCGGCCAGCAAATCATGCCGGAAATACTGCACTTTGTTTTTAATCTGTTCTTTGATTATATAACTATTTCCCTGCTGCTGAAAATACCTGCTCAGGCGTCCGGGCGGGACATGGCGTACGGCGTCGGCATGGTAAATGCCCTGCTGGGCCTGCTGCAAAATGCTTTTGTCCAAATCTGTGGCCTGGATCACATGCTTCTTCCCGGGGGACAATTCCTCCAGCAGAATGGCCACGGAATAGGGCTCGGCCCCAATGGAACAGGCAGCACTCCAGATCTTCAACTGGCCGAAACGGCGTAGCAAATCGGGCAAAATATTCTGCTCCAGATCCTGCCAGCGCTGGGGATCGCGAAAAAACTCGGAAACATTGATGGTCAGGTAATCCAGAAATTCCTCGTAAGCCTGCCGTTCACGGCTGATCTGGTCGAACAGCTGCTGATAATCACCCAGTTTGCGACGCACCAGCAGGTTGTCCAGACGGCGCCTCAATTGGTTTTCCTTGTAACTGGTCAGATCCAGCCGGAAGGTCTGCAGTACCCGCTGGCGAAAAGTATCAAAATCCATGTTCAAATCACCTTTAGTTTATTACCCAGAGTGCGAATGGTCACATCCCCGGTCAACGTATCCACAATCATGGTCCGCCCCCGGTTGCCCCCCACATCTTCGGCCACTATGGGAATATGGTACCTGGCCAGCATCTCCCGCGCCTTTTCGGTATTGCGCTGGCCGATATTCAGGGTCATTTTGTCGTCCAGGCCGGAAAACATCTGCGCCCCACCCACCAGCTTGGCCTTGAGCCTCTGCAGCCGGGCACCTATTTTTTGCATTTCCTCAATCATCAGCGGAATACCCAGGTCGGCGAATTTGGCCGGTTTGGTCACATTGCTGAACTGTTTGCTGTCCGGCAGCATGATGTGCAAAAGCCCGGCAATTTTTTCCTGCGGATCGTAAAGACTGACACCCACACAGGAACCCAGTCCCAGAGTGATCAATTTTTTGGGCTGGGTGGCAATTTTATAGTCGGCAATGCCCACCTGGATTTCCAGTTCTTTTTTGCTCAGCTCCATTCTCTGCCCCCTCGGTTCTCCTTACTTGCGCAGATTATTGGCCATATTCCAGAGCTCATCGGCCGTTTTTAAACAACGGGCATTCAGCTGGTAGGCTCTCTGCACTTCCACCAGACCGGCCATCTGTTCCGCCAGATCGACATTGGACATCTCCAGGCTGGCAGGAACAATACTGCCAGCCCCCGCCTCGCCCGGCGCCAGTTCTGCCGGTTCGCCGGCCGCTGGTGCAGCCAGATAGAGATTCTCTCCCGCCCGGGTCAGGGCCTGCGGCGCCGGGAAAACTGTCAGGTAGATTTGCCCGGCCTGCTCCCGCTGGCCCTGACCGTCCAGCACCCAGACCACTCCCCGGGAATCAATCTCCACCTGCTGCCCGACCGGAACAAAGATCTCGGGCATAAGGGGGCGACCCTGGCTGTCGCAAAGGCGGCCCTGGCTGTCCAGAGTAAGACTGCCGTTTCTGGTGTAGGCTATCTGATCCTCCCCGGCCTGCACGGCCAGAAAGCCCGGACCGGCAATGGCCAAATCCAGCTGGCGACCGGTTTCCACAATCACTCCATCGGTCCAGATATGTTGAACAGCCTGAATCAGGGCACCCCCGCCCAGGAACAGGGGCTCTTTTCCCTGCGGCTGGCTGGGCAGGCGCTGGGCCGCCAGGGGAACGTAAAGAGCATCGGCAAAACTGGCTGCCGCGGCCTTGTAACCTGCCGTATTGACATTGGCCACATTGTTGGCGATTATATCCATGGCCTGTTGCTGGGCCGTCAGGCCGGCCGAGCTCACACGCATAATGCCCAGCATATTACTTGATCACTCCAATCTGGTTAATCGCTGTATGGAGCAGCTCATCGTGCACCTGAATAATTCTCTGTCCCGCCTCGTAGGCCCGCATCAGTTCCATGAGCCCGGCCGACTGTGCCACCACGTCCACATTGGACTTCTCCAGGAATCCCTGTTTGATACCCGGCTGCTGCGCCGGCAGGGGAGCCTGATCGGTAAGATAATAGTTGTTTCCCAGCTTGCGCAGCAGTTCCGGACGGGCAAAATCCACCAGCAATAGTTTCCGCCGCTGACCGTCAGCCGTTTCTACCGTCCCGTCGCTGTACACTGTAAATTTGTCCTGACCCACCTGAACGGGACCATCCTCGGCCAGCAGGAGATTTCCCTGCCGATCCTCCAGGTAACCCTGTGCATTTACCTGAAAACCGCCCGCCCGGGTATAGCATTGATAGGTCCGGCTTCCGTCACTCACCTGAACGGTGAAATATCCCGGCCCGGTGATGGCCAGATCAGTATACTGGCCGGTTTCCTGCAGCAGGCCGGGGCTCCAGTCCGTGTGCACCGCGGTAACCGCCGCGCCATAAGCCACCTCCCCCAGCTTTCTTGGAACAGCGGGCAAACCGGGACCCCGGCCTTCGCCCAGAGCCAGCAATAAATAACGGGCGAAAGGCTCAACCTCCAGCTGCTGTTGCTTAAAACCGGGAGTAGAAGCATTGGCCAGGTTGTTGCTGATCAGTTCCAGTCTGGCCTGCTGCACTCCCAGCCCGGCCAGGGCACTGTATATTCCCCGCAGCATTATACCAACCTCTCCTGTAAGATCTGCCTCAGGCGTCTGATGGCCCGCCCGTGCAACTGACAAACCCGGGACTCGCTGATGCCCAGCACCGCCCCCACTTCTTTCAGAGTCAGTTTCTGCTGGTAATACAGCGAAAGCAGGAGCTGATCCTTCTCCGGCAGTTCTCCAATGGCCTGCGCCAATTCCCGGGTTTCCACCCGGGACAGCAGGGAAGCCAGCGGCCCGGTTTCTTCTTCCGCCGCCAGAAGCTCGCCCAGGTGCAACTGGCTGCCATCGGCGGATACCACCGGTTCATCCAGCGATACCAGGCAGGACTGTTCCTGCAGCACCTGCAGGCGCCGGTACTCCTCGGCACTGATGTGCAGGCGGGAGGCCATTTCGGTTTCACTGAAACTAGCACCCTCCTCCTGCATGAGCTTTTGTTTCTGGTCCTGCCAGCGGGTAAGCTTCTGCCAGGCGGAGCGGGGCAACCAGCTCATGCGCCGCATTTCATCCAGCATGGCCCCCCGCACCCGGGCGTAAGCATAGGTGGCAAAATCCTTGCCCAGATCGGGGTCGAATTTCTCCACCGCTTCAATCAGGCCGATGATACCGCAGTTTTCCAGATCCTCGGCACTCACACCGGGCGGCAACCGCACCGCCAGGCGCCCGGCAATATGCCGGACCAGCCACAGGTAATGCAGCACCAGCTGATTGCGCAATTCGGTTTGTCTGCTATCCCTGTACTGTTGCCAGCATTCGCGCAATTCCGCCGCGTTCAACACACCCACCACCCGTCTTAACCGAAAAGGCGCAGCAGTTTGCGCACAAAACCACCCGCCCCCTGCTCCACATCCGGCATGTCCAGCCGGGCGGCAATTTCCTTGAAACACCTGGCCGCACTGGTCCGGGGGTCCAGCAAAAATACCGGCTTTTGCTGTTTGACCGCCCGTCCCACCGCCCTATCATCCGGGATGAAGCCCAACGGCAGTGTCCTGATGGTTAAAAACTGGCCAATCACCTTTTCCAGACGCTGCATGGTCTGTCTGGCCTCCTGCTGATCCTGGGCCCGGTTGACCACAATGTAAACGCTGCTGTGCAGCCGGTAACGGTCAATGATTTTGATCATGCTGTAGGCATCGGTCAGAGAAGTAGGTTCCGGAGTTAGGACGATAATCACCTCGCGGGCCGCCGCTACAAAGCCCAGCACCTCCTTGCTGATACCGGCCCCGGTATCCAGCAGCAGGTAGTCGGCTACCGCCTCCAGATAACCAATGGCCCGGGCCAGTTGCTGCCGGCGCTCCTGATTCAGGTTGGCCAGCTCCACAATGCCGGAACCGCCCGAGACCAGCCAGAGACCCCGGGTGACCGGGTAGATAATTTCTTCAATACTCCGCCCACCGTACAGGCAATCGTACATACTCAGAGGGGGAGCCACCCCCAGGAGCACCTGGGCATTGGCCAAACCCAGATCAGCATCGAAAATAACCACTTTTTTTCCCAAATCGACCAGGGCGAGAGCCAGGTTGACCGTAAGGTTGGTCTTACCCACCCCTCCTTTGCCGCTGGATATGGCCACTACCCGAGCGCCCGGCATTGCCGGAACGGTTCCGGATGTTTCCACAGCCACCTGCCCGGCGGGTTGTTTAATAATTCTGGAGAAGGTTCCGGTAGCTCTGGGCCACAAGCTGCTCCACACCCCCGATCAGCACGGCCGCCAGGCGCTGCGCATCAACCACGGCAATATCGTCGGGTATGTCCTGCCCGAAGGTGACATGGGATACCGGTACCCGGTGCCGGCAGATGATCTCCAGTGCGGCACCGCAGGAATCGGTTTCATCCAGCTTGGTCAGGATCACCTGCTCGTATTCCAGACAACGAAAATCATCCGCCAGGCGGAACAAATCGCGGCCCTTGGTGGTTGAAGACAGCACCAGCACTACCGCCGCCTTTTCCGGCAGCATGTCCAGCTGGCTGCGCAGCCGGAGCATCTGCCGGACACTGCGGGCCGGAATGCCCCGGGTGTCGATTAATATACAGTCCGCCTGCCGGTTTTTTTCCACCAGCCCCACCAGTTTTTCGGTGGAATCGGCAAAATGGAGAGGTATTCCCGCCAGCCGGGCGTGATACTTCAGGCAATCCAGATTGTGGTGGCCATTTCCGGTCAAAGCGACCAGCAGTACATTTTTTTGCTGGACCTTCTTCAGCCGCACCGCCAGCTTCACCGCCGTGGTGGTTTTACCCACCCCGGTCGGACCGACCAGCACGCAGACCCGCCCGAGCAGGGGCTGCTGGTGGCTGTACAGCGGCTGTACCAGCTGGCTCACCCGCTCCTGCAGAGCTTCCTGGATTGCCCCGACCGGCAGCTCCGCACCCGCAGGACCCCGGGAAAGGGCTCCCCTGATTTCCTCCAGCAGCTTGTGCACCCGCTGCTCCTGGAATTCCATTTCCCGCAGCGCACTGTGCCAGCGGCGCAGCTCGGCCAGCAAAACGCTTTCCGTCCCGGAAGATAGGTAGGGAGCTGTCCGTCCCGGCAAAGCCGGCGGGTCGACCGGCACAGGAGATTCATCCACCGCCGCGGTCACCTCAATCTGGCGGGGACGGAAAAAATCCCGCCAGCCCCGCCGGGGCAGCAGGCGGTTGCCGATGATCACCGCTTCCGGACCCAGTTCGGCTTTGACCTGGCGCAGCGCTTCGTGCATGCTGGCCGCTACATAGCGCTTGATTTTCATGGTTTAACCACCGTTCCCACAACCTCCACTTCATATCCCGGCACCACTTCATTCAGGGAGATTACCGCTACCTGAGGCAAATAACGCTCCAGAAAGCGCCGCAGCGGCAGCCGGATCTGGGGTGTGCAGATCAACACCGGTTGGGTTCCCTGCTGCAAAACTTTTTCCACCGCTATTTGCACCTGCTCGATCAACTGGCGGGATAGCACCGCGTCCAGCACCGGGTACTTGCCCCACTGGGTCAACTGCACAGCATCGGCAATCAGTTGTTCCCATCCCGGGTGCAGGGTGAGCACGCTGATTTTATTTTGGGCCGTGGCGTATTGGCGGCAAATGGTGCGGGCCAGCTGCTGGCGCACATGCTCGATGAGGAAGTCCTGCTCGCGGCTCAAACGCACGCCATCAGCCAGCGCTTCCAGAATAGCTACCAGGTCGCGCACGGGCAAACGCTCCCGCAAAAGCGCCTGCAGCACTTTCTGGATGTCTCCCAGGCTGATCAGTTCGGGAGGCAAATCTTCCAGCACGGCCGGATCCTTCTCTTTTACCGCATCCAGCAGCTCCCTGGTCTCCTGCCGCCCCAGCAGCTCGTGGGCGTGCACCTTGATAAACTCGGTGAGATGGGTGACCAGCACGGTGGCGCAGTCCACCACGGTCAGGCCGCGCATTTCCATCTCATTGCGCCGGGCGGCCGGCACCCACCAGGCCGGTAAGCCAAAAGTGGGCTCTTGAGTGGGAATGCCCGGTATTTCGCCGCCCATGTGCATGGGATCCATCACCAGATAGTGATCCACCAGCAATTCACCATTCGCCGCCTCCTCCCCCCGCAATTTAAACACATAGCTGTTGGGAGGAAGCTGCAGGTTGTCCCTGATCCGGATGGGCCGCACATATATGCCCAGCTCGGCGGCGCACTGGCGGCGCACCAGGGACAGGCGGGGCAACAGGTCCCCGCCGTTTTCTTCATCAGTAAGCGGGATCAGGTTATAGCCGATTTCAATTTGCAGGGGATCCACCTGAAAATAGGTAATCACATTTTCCGGCTCGCTGCGCTTTTGTGCCTGTAACTGCCGGCTGGCCTCTTGCTCCCTCTGCTCAGCTTCCGCCCTCTGCCGGCTTTTTTGCAGGCTGTAACCGGCCCAGCCGGCCAGCCCCCCGGCAGTCAGAAAAAGCAGGTTGGGCATGGCCGGCACCAGTCCCAGCAGCAGAAGAATACCGGCTACCAGAAAAAGTATTTTGGGAAACCGGCCAAACTGCCCGACCACATCGGTACCGAAGCTGGCATCCGAAGTAGCCCGGGTGACCAGAATGCCCGATGAAGTAGAGATAAGCAGAGCGGGAATCTGGGTTACCAGCCCGTCGCCGATGGTCAAAATGGTATAGGTGTGCAGGGCACCGCTTAAATCCATACCCATCTGCAGTAGCCCAATGCAAATGCCCCCCACAATATTGATCAATGTGATCACAATGCCGGCAATGGCGTCGCCCCGGACAAACTTGCTGGCACCGTCCATGGCTCCGAAAAAATCTGCTTCCCGCTGCAATCTTTTGCGCCTTTCCCGGGCTTCCGCCTCGCTGATCAGGCCAGCATTGAAATCGGCATCGATACTCATCTGCTTGCCCGGCATGGCATCCAGGGTAAAGCGAGCGGCCACTTCGGCCACCCGCCCGGCACCGCTGGTAATCACCACGAACTGGATCACCGTAATGATGAGAAAGACAATAAAGCCGACAATATAATTCCCGCCCACCACAAAGGTGCCGAAAGACTCAATCACCCGCCCGGCTTCAGCCTGTCCCAGAATCAAACGGGTGGAGGAGATGTTGAGTGCCAGCCGGTACAGGGTGGTGACCAGCAGCAGGGTGGGGAAAACGGCAAATTGCAGCGGTTCGGTGGTAAACATGGTGATGAGCAGGATCACCAGCCCCAGCGTCATGCTCAACACCAGCAAAACATCCAGCAGGCGCGGCGACAGGGGGATGATGATCATTAAAATGATCAGCAGCACCAGAGCGGCCACGGCCAGATCGGTGTTTTTCTTCACTTGTCCCAGCCAGCGCGATGTAGCAGGCGTTGCCAACCGTGTTACCCCCCGACCAACCTCAATTCCGGCGTTTTAACCGGTAAACCAGGGCCAGCACTTCGGCTACCGCCCGGTAAAGCTCTACCGGTATCTCTCGCCCTACTTCCACCTGGCGGTAAAGCTGCCGGGCCAGGGGCGGATCTTCAATCACCGGCACCCGGTGCCGGGCGGCGATCTGCTTGACCTGTACCGCCAGATCACCCGCACCTTTGGCCACCACCACCGGTGCCCGGTCCACACCATCCCGGTAGCGCAGGGCCACCGCATAGTGCACCGGGTTGGTCACCACCACGGTGGCCCGCGGCACCTCGGAACGAATGCGGTTCATGGCAATTTCCCGCTGCCGGCGCTTGAGCCAGCCCTTGACCAGCGGATCGCCCTCGGTCTGCTTGTACTCGTCCCGCACTTCCTGTTTGGTCATGCGCAGACTCTTAAAATAGTCATAACGCTGGTAAAAGTAATCCGCCGCACCCAGCAGCAGAAAGGCCGCTCCCCCCGCCGCCCCGACGGCAATCAGCACATCCAGCAGCGCCCGCAGTTCACCGGCGGCTGGACGGAAGTACAGATTGAGCAGCCCGGGGACAAAATGCAGCGCCACCTGCCAGGTGACCAGCCCCACCAGCACAATTTTCAAAATGCTTTTTACCAGTTCCAGCAGGCTGCGCAGGGAAAATATTTTTTTCATCCCTTCCAGGGGATGCAAGCGCTCCAGTTTGGGAACCAGCACGCCGGGCGCGGAGAGAAAACCAAACTGGGCCACGTTGGCCGCCAGCGCCGCCAGCACCAGCACCAGGAACAGAGGCAGCCACAGCAGCCCCTCGTCCAGAATGTACCGGATGATCACATAGGGACGGCTGCTGTCCGGCAGCTGCCAGTTCAGACAACTGCTGAAGTACCAGGCCATGTGCCGGCTGATTTTATCCAGCGCCAGGGGGCTGAGCAAATATACGGCCAGCACCCCGGCCAGCAGGATCAAGGCGGCGGACAAATCCTTGCTGCGCGCCACCTGCCCCCGGCGCCTGGCTTCCTGCAGGCGCCGGGGTGTCGGCTGTTCGGTTTTTTGCTGCGCACCGGACATCGTTCAGACCAGCCCTTTGAACAGTAAATACAGGTTGTTTTCCAGAATTCGCATCAATCCGGCTGTAAACCGGCCCAGCAGCGAGGAAACCACCAGCAGGGTCAGAAAGCCGGCAATTATTTTCAAGGGAAAACCCAGCATAAAAATATTCATCTGGGGAGCCGTGCGCCCCACCAGCCCCAGGGCGATGTCCACCAGCAGCACCACAGCCACCACCGGCAAAGCCAGCTGCACTCCCAGGGCCAGCATATCGGCAAACACCCGGATGAGCAGCAGTGCGGCGCTGCCTTTGAGCAGGGCCGTGCCCGGAGGTATCAACTGAAAACTTTTGTACAGGGCGGCAATGAGCAGGTGATGGCCATTTAAGGCCAAAAACATGACCAGCCCCAGCATATAGATCAATTTGGCCAGCAGCGTAACCTGACCGCCGCTCATCGGATCCAGAATGCTGGCCATCAAAAGACCGATGTGCATGTCGATATACTGGCCGGCAATGAGCAGGCTGTGCAGGACAAACCCGGCCACCGCCCCCATGGCCAGCCCTACCAGCACCTCCCGCACCGCCAGCGGCACCAGCACCAACCACCCGGCAAGCTGCAGATCCGGGGGAGTGACCGCCGGAGCCAGCATGGCCGCCAGCAGCACCGCCAGAAGCAGACGAAACTGCCGGGGCAGGGACGGTCCGGCCGTGACCGGCAGAACGGCCAGCGCCGTGCTCAGGCGCACCAGCACCAGCAAAAAAGTTACCACATAGGCCTGGTTCAAAACCATGGTTCATCCACTTTAACGGACCACCCGTGGCAGCTGCCCGAATATTTCCGCCGTGTAGCGCACCATAACATGGATTACCCAGGGCGCCAGCACGGCCAGAGTGAGAAAAACCGCCACCAGTTTGGGCACAAAACTGAGGGATTGCTCCTGAATCTGAGTGGCCGCCTGCAGGATGCTCACCACCAGACCCACCAGCATGCCGGCCGCCAGGGGGGGCAGAGAAATCAGCAGCACCATGTAAAAAGCATCGCGGATCAGCTTGATGACCATTGTATCGGTCAATTGTTCCACCTCACTGTCAGCGGGCAAAGCTTTCCACCAGGGACTTCACCACCAGGTACCAGCCGTCCACCATTACAAAGAGCAGAATTTTAAAAGGCAGGGAGATCATCACTGGCGGCAGCATGAACATGCCCATGGACATCAGGGTACTGGCCACCACCATATCAATGACCAGGAAGGGTATGTACAGCATCACGCCCATTTGAAAAGCGGTTTTCAGCTCGCTGATCATAAAGGCGGGGATGACCGTACCCAGTTCCAGCTCTTCAGCGTTGCGCGGCCGCTGTTTCTGGCTTAAAGCAACAAATAACTCCAGATCCTTTTCCCGCGTATTTTTTAACAGAAACTGTTTTAACGGGGCGGCCGCCGCAACAAAGGCCTCCTGCTGAGAAACCTTGTTTTGCAAGTAGGGCTCCAAGGCCTGCTGGTTGATCTGCTGGGCCACCGGCGTCATGATAAAGATGGTCAGAAAGATGGCCAGGGCAATCAGCACCTGGTTGGGCGGGGTTTGCTGGACACCCAGGGCGCTGCGCAGCAGGGAAAGCACCACAATGATGCGGGTAAATGAGGTCACGGTAATGAGAATGGCCGGGGCCAGCGACAGTACTGTCAGCAGTACCAGTATTTTGACACTATCCACCACCTGCTGGGGACTGCCGGGTGAAGTAAGCTGCAGGCTAAGGGCGGGCAACTGCATCGCCCCTACCGGACCCTGCTGGGGTGCGGCAACTGCCGGAGACGGCAGACCAATTAACCAGATGGCCAGAAATAACAGCACAATACCAAACTTTTTCATGGGTTTGAACTCCCGTCAACAGCCGCCCGGTGATCGGTCTTCGGGCAAAACAGGCAGCCCGGGGTAATGCTTGAGCAGATGCAGGCGATTTTCCTCTCTGGCCAGAAGCAGATACTCTCCGCCCACCTGCACCAGTACCAGGGCGCTGCGCGTCCCCAGGGGCAGCTGCTCCACAAAACGCAGGCAGCGCCTGTTTACCACACCCGCCGGCAGCAGCCGGCCCGAAAGTATATATTTGATCAAGAAGTAGGCCATGAGCAGCACCAGAGGCAGAAACAGAGCCAGGCGCAACGTATACAGCCACATTTCCTTATCCATCAGGTCCGGCCCTCCTCTTCCTCCCGGGTGACACTTTTTTTCTCCCGGCGGTAAATGTTTTCCATGCGCAGACCAAAATTGCTGCCCAGCACCACCACCTCGGCCCGTCCCACGGGCTGACCGTTGACACACACATCAACCGACTGGCCTACGGGTTGATCCAGCTCGATAATTGCTCCTTCTTCCAGCTTCAGGATCTCCCGGATTTTCAGAGTGGCCGAACCCAGCCGGGCCGACAGCACCACTTCAATATCGGAAAGATAATCTATGCTGATAGCCATTTGTCCGGCCGGCGGGGGCACCAGTTCGGAAAAAACCGCCCGGCGAACTGCCGGCCGGTCCTGCTGTGCTTTTTTCAGAAAATCCTTCAGCTGTTCTGCGGTCATCATCATTTACCCTGCTCCCCATCTCTGCCGGCTGGCTACTGGACAATGAAATCGGTGAAATAGACGTGTTCCACCTTGCCCAGCTTAAGCCGGGCATTGATTACCTTGAGCACTTCCTCTTTCAGCTGCTTGTCTTTGCTCAGTGGCAACACATCATCCACCTTTTTCTGGCGGAAGACATTGATGATACCCTCGATAATCTGGGGCTTTTTTTCCTCAATTTCCTTGGCCAGTTTTTCATTTTTCTGAATCTCCACCACCACTTTGATGCGCAGGTAGCGGCCGCCGCTGTCATCCAGCAGGTTGATTACCCTCTCACCCAGCTCAATATTTTCATAAACAGGCGGCTTGGCCTTGGCCAGTTTGGGAACCACTCCCGGTATGCCCACAAAATAAAGAATTAAAAAAAACACGACTGCTCCAGCCAGCAGGCCACCCAGGACGATGAACAATATTTTCAGCAAGCCGCCCGATTTTTTTTCGCCGTTATCCTCTTTGGTTTTCGCAGCCATTTTTTCACCTTTTGCTGGCCGGGCGGCCTTTTGCCGCCCGGCGTAATCTTTAGTACCCTACCGTTTCAAATTAATCAATTCCTCCAGCAATGTATCGGAAACCGTGATAATGCGGGCATTGGCCTGGTAACCGCGCTGGGTGGTGATCATGGTGGTGAACTCGTCGCTCAAGTCGGTGTTGGACATTTCCAGGTACCCGGCTTCCAGCGTACCCACACCTTCCTCACCCGGTGTGCGCGGGTTTTCCACTCCACCACCTTCTCCGGAAGCAGCTGTAGCCCGGAAAAGGTTTTTGCCCACTCGCTCCAGGCCCTCGGGATTGCTAAAGGTGGCCAGCCGGATATTTCCTCTTTCCTCGCCGTTCACCACTACTCGACCATTTTGCTCAATGTTTAATGATGTAATGGCCGGGTTGTCGGGCAGGCGCACCTGAATGGCTTCACCGTCTCCACTGACCACAAAATATCCGTCGGCCGTAACCAGGTAACCCTGATCGTTCAAATAAAAGTTGCCGTCCCGGGTATAGTACACCGTACCGGATGGCGCGCCGTCCACGCTGGCCTGCACCATGAAGAATCCTTCCCCGTTGATGGCCACATCCAGATTGCGGCCGGTCATCTGCAGTGGACCCTGCTCCATGTTGATGCCCACGGTTGCCAGGCTCATGCCTGTACCCACCTGGATAGCATTGCGACCTCCACCGGCTCCTTTCAGCGTCTGGCTGAGGGTGTCCTGAAAAGTGGCTCTGGCACCTTTAAATCCAAAAGCGTTCACGTTGGCAATATTGTTGCCAATCACATCCATGCGCACCTGGTGGTTGCGCATACCGGAAACACCGGCATAAAGCGATCTGATCATCTGCGCCCACTCCTTTTAGGCTTTAACAATCCGGCTTCTGTCGTTCCACCGGATACCAGCCTCCTTGCGGACCGGCTGGAAATTAATTTTGCTCAGTCAACAAAAACAGCACTGTCAATGTTGGTGAAAATATGCTCTTTTAATTCCTCTCTGGGCACTGCTGTGACCACCGTCCGGTTGACAATACTGGCCACCAGCGCCACATCGCCCATGATCAGCAGCGAGGAGCGCGCTCCCCGGGCCGCCGCCCTGTCCATGGCTGCGGCCACCCCGGCCAGATGTTCTCCGGCCAGCACAATCTGGCGCTCGGCCATGCGCCGCGCCGCATGGGCGGATATCTTCACCGGTTGGTTCTGAACAAGCTGCGCCTCCAGCACCCGGGCAAAAGAGGGGTTGCCGGAGGGAGCACCGGCACCGGCCCCTCGTCCGGCGGCGGGAGAGGGCTGCCCCGGCAAAGCGACCGGCGGTAGATAAAGCGGCTTAACCGCCAACCTGTCCACTTTCCCCCACCTCCTGTCCGGAAGATGCCGGCGTAATTTCCAGCAAATTTTTCAGGGGATAGGCCTTTCCCTGCACATAAACATTTACCTGCCCGTCGGTCAGGGTCACCTTTTCCACCATACCCGACACATTCTCCTGTTTTTCGCTGTCTTTGATCAGCACAGGATGGCCGATGAGCTGGGTGGCCCGCAACAGCTGGGTGCTCACATCCAGGGAATTCAGCAGTTTCAGAGTGGAAAACTGGGCCATCTGGGCGATGAACTGCTCGTTGCTCTGGGGTTCCAGGGGGTCCTGATTGCGCAGCTGGGTCATCAGGAGTTGTAGAAAGTCTTGCTGTCCCAGCTCTTTTTTGGGAACCCGGGTGGTCTTTTCCGGCAAACTGAAATCGGTTGCGTTGACCTGCATTTTATGACCCTCCTTATACCAGCCGGTCCAGGCCGGACCGCAGGGCCTGCTGTCTTTTTTCTTCCTGCTGCTCTTCCCTGTTCACCGGTGCAGCAAGTTGACTCCCGGGCTGCCTTTGACCGCCTCCGGCCCCGTAATGCCCAGCAAATTGATGCGCCAGGCCGGACTGTCCATCCGCCAGAGTTACGCTGGCCCCGGTCAACTGCAAATTATGCTGCTGCAACGCCTCCCTCAACTGGGGCAGGGCTGCCTGCAACATATCTTTAACTTCCGCACTGGAAGCCACAAAATGCACACTGGTCTGTTGACCGGATAGCTGCACTTCCACCTGCAGTTCGCCCAAACCTGCCGGGTGCAGCTTGATCTGCGCAGTCACGCCCCGACCCGCCGTGGCCCGGGCAGCCCAAACCGGCAGCTGGCTTTGCAGCAAGGGTACCAGCTCGTTGATATTGACCAAACGGATGGGTACGGGCGGATTATGATGCGCGTTTCCCAATCGTTGCAGCCCGGTAAATTGCTGAGCGGAAATCTGGTCATCAGCCGCGCCCACCGCCGTACGCCCTTTTAGCTCCGGAAAACCTTGTTCCGTCACTGCTGCCGGCTCAGAAGAAAGAGGGGGGTCCACTGGCCGGATGCCAGACCCCTGCCCAGCGCCTGCCTCAGTTCGGTCCGGCCCGGCCAATAACACAGAGCTTGCCGGGTGGACCGGCCTCACTTTTGTTTGCCCGACCGTATCAAATGTTGTGGTTTCAGAAACGTTACGCGGCGCAGGCAATTTATCACCAGCAATCTCCACGCCACCGGGGGCCGCTACTGGCAGGTTAACCGGGCGCGTCTCCCGTAAACCGGGAAGATTATACTCGACCCTTACTGCCTCGGGTGAACCGTTTGATGCAATTACTAAGCGGTCATATACCGGTAAAACACCGCCCGGCGCATGGTAATCACCGGGTTGATTTGTACCGGCAAACTGCTGAGCGACAACCGGATGTGCAGCTGTCGACCCGGGATCAGTTACCCGTCCGGAAGGAATCCGCACTTCCGCCTTTATGCTGGCTTGTGCCGGTGACCCGGATGACTCAACACTGCCTGACAGGGGATTTACCGCCGAATCTGCCGGCTGGCCCTCTTCAACAGTTCCGTAAGCGATTGCTTCAGACATAAACCCGCTGCCGGGAATAGAGGGAACTATAACATTGCTTTCGACATCTCCCGGCTTAACCAGATGCACAACAGGCGAACCGTTAATGTTAATATCAGCAGGGATAAATTCATTTCCACTGCCACATCCTGCACCCGACAACACCCCACTACCGGGAACCTGCAACGGATTACCGGTTATCCAGCCTGACCCGGCCGGCACAGTTGGCAGGGTAAACACTCCGCCATATTCCTGAGCAGAGGATTGAGGCCCAGTCAATTGACCAACGATCTCCCGGTTGATCCGGGCCGGTATTCCCCAAACACCGGTTGCGGTATCCGGCAACAGCTCCTGCCCGTCGCTCTGCGGCACAGGGCACGCTACCCCGTTTCCCACCCCAACCGGCATCACCATACCGGCCAGGAGGGCCTGCATCATCCCGGCAAAATCACCCGGCGCTTGTTTTGCTCCCGGCAGTTGCTGCACCTCTCCACCCACCAGTAATAAGCTCAAATTTTCCAAACGCACGATCTGTTTCACCTCCTTTCCATGATGGAATGGTTGCTGATATAGCCAACCCGTTACCACTCCTGAAGATGCTTATATTTCTCCAGAAGTGGAGGCGGATTGCTTTAACTAAACACCTGTCCTGGTCTTATGCCAGTGACGAACACCGGACAGGTCATCCAGCTTTTTTTGCTCGTGCACCTGCAGGCTATAACAGAAATGCTGGTACTGTTTTTCTTTTAACTTCTCCAGCACCTCTCGGTTACGGCGGCATTCCAGATACCGCTGCGTTTTTTCCGCCAGCTGCTGTTCGGCTTCCCGCAGCGCCTGGCAACAGGCCAGCACCTGCTTGTGCAAATGTTCCAGGTAAACCGCCCGGTTTTGCACATCCGCTCCTGTCAGCGGCAGAGGCGTTTGCCGGGCGGCAGCCAGCGCCCCCTCCAGAGCCTGCAGCCTTTGCCGTATCTGCTGCCAGTGACGGCGGGCCAGAACCTGCTCAGCCAGGGCCTGTTCCTCCAAATGACTGCGCCAATCCAGAGCGCTCTGGAGAGGAAAAACAAATTTCGGCAAACTGACCGCCTCCCTGCATTTACCAGATCTTTATTCCAGGGTATAAACATAAGCAGCCTTTTTTCATATCCTAGCCGGCCAGCCCGGCCAGTAGTTGCAGGGTCTCCTCCCAGTCCACCGCTTCATGCATGTGCTGCTGCAGGAAATTTACTATCTGGGAATGGCGCTGTACTGCCAGGTCAATCTGGGGGTTGGTGCCGGCTACATAGGCTCCAATACTGATCAAATCCTCCGCCTTCTGGTAAGTGGCCAGCAGGTCGCGCAACCGGCTGGCCTGCAGCAGATGCTCGGAAGTCACAATCTCCGGCATCACCCGGCTGATGCTGCTAAGAACATCAATAGCCGGATAGTGGTTGCGCGCCGCCAGCTGGCGGGAGAGGACAATGTGCCCGTCCAGAATACCGCGCACGGCATCGGCCACCGGTTCGTTCATGTCATCGCCATCCACCAGCACGGTGTAAAAGGCGGTTATGGTACCGCTGATGCCGCAACCGGAACGCTCCAGCAAACGGGGCAGCAGGGCAAAGACCGATGGAGTGTAGCCCCGGGTGGCCGGCGGTTCACCTACGGCCAGACCCACTTCCCGCTGGGCCATGGCAAAACGGGTTACCGAGTCCATCATCAGCAACACGTCCTTGCCCAGATCCCGGAAATATTCGGCTATGGCACTGGCCACAAAGGCACCTTTTAAGCGGATCAAAGCCGGTTGATCCGAAGTAGCCACTACCACCACCGAACGGGACAGGCCCTGCTCCCCCAGATCGCGCTCCAGAAACTCGCGCACCTCGCGACCCCGCTCGCCAATCAAAGCAATCACATTAACATCAGCCTGAGCCTGCCGGGCCAGCATGCCCAGCAGGGTACTTTTGCCCACGCCGCTACCGGCAAATATTCCCACCCGCTGCCCGCGCCCGCAGGTGAGCAGGGCATCAATGGCTTTTACACCGGTTACCAGTACCTCCTGAATGCGCTTGCGGGCCAGGGGGTTGGGGGGCGGTGCATCCACGGAGACCGTATCCAGTCCCTGCCAGGGAAAATGTTCCTGCCAGTCCAGGGGACGCCCCAGGCCATCCAGCACCCGGCCCAGGAGGGGCAAGCCAACCGCTACCTGCAAGGTCCTGCCCAGCGGCACCACCCGGCAGCCCGGTGCAATACCCCGCAGTTCGCCCAGGGGCATCAGGATGGTGTAGTCCTCCCCGAAGCCCACCACCTCGGCCATCACCGGCTCGGATTCTCCGGGCACCATAATGCGGCAAATCTCCCCCACCCGGGCACTCATCCCTTTCACCTGCACAGTCAGGCCAATCACCCGGGTAACCTGTCCCTGGGCCCGCAAAATGGTGGCTTGGGCCACCCGCTGCTGCAAACGGCGCAGGTCCAGCTCATTAATACCTCGCCCATCGCGCCACGGTTTCATGCTTCATTACCTTCCAGGATTTCTTTTACCGCCTGCCAGCGTGCCGCCCAGCTGGCATCCACCCGCCCGTGCGGCGACTCCAGAACGCATTCGCCCGGAGAGAGCGAGCTATCGGCCAGCAGACCCAGGCGGCTGCCGGGAGGCAAAAGCCGCTGCAGCTGTTCCAAATTCCGGCTGTACAGAGCCATTTCCTGGGGTGGCACATAGAGCACCAGCTGCTCCTGCTGGCGCAACAGCTCAATAGCCGCCCCAGCTGTGGATAACACGGTTTCCGGATCCAGCTCCAGCTGCCGGTGCACCAGCTTTTCCGCTATTTGCCGGGCCAGATCGATCACATCGCCGGCCAGCGCATCCAGGCGCTGGCGGTAGAGCTCCTCGGCCTGCCGCAGCACCTGGCGGGCCTGCTCGCGAATGGCCGTAGCGTCAGCCATGGCCTTGCTCAGAATTTCCTGCCGCCCCTGCTGGCGCGCTTTTTCTTTTTCCTCCAATGCTTCTGCGGCAGCCTGCTGGCGGGCCTGTTCTAACAAGCTTTCCGCTTCCTGCCGGGCGGCGGCAATAATCCTGTCGGCCTCCTCGCGAGCCCGCTGGAGCTCTTCCGCAGCCTGGCGCAAAAGCTGCTGGCTTTCTTCTTCCTGTTTTTTTGACGCATCGTTCTCCGGCTGAGAAAGCTCCGCCTGACCGTCCCGGGCTATAAACATGTGCACCGGCTGAATACTGGCCCTCTCTTCTTCCACCACATAAGCGGTGCGAATAATTTTACAGGATAAGGGCATCTTCTCCCCCCCGGGCGATAAAGATTTCACCGGCCTCATCCAGACGGCGGATTATCTGCACAATGCGTTGCTGGGCTTCTTCAACATCGCGCAGGCGCACCGGTCCCATAAAGGTAATTTCTTCCCGCAGCATGTCGGCCGCCCGCTTGGACATGTTCTTAAAGATGCGATTGTTCACCTCTTCTGTGGAACCGCGCATGGCCTTGGCCAGGTCTTTTTGATCTACCTCGCGCAGCACCCGCTGAATGGCCACGTCATGCAGCTTGACAATATCCTCGAAAACAAACATTAGCTTGCGAATCTCGTCGGCCAGTTCGGGGTCGCTGCCCTCCAGCTCTTCCAGAATGGTCTTTTCCGTAGCCCGGTCTACGCGATTTAGAATGTTCACCAGCGACTTGATGCCGCCGCTGGATTTGTCCTGGGGCACAATCACCGACATTTTGCGTTCCAAAATGTTTTCCACTTCTTTGATCACTTCGGGGGAAACGCGATCAATAATGGCCACCCGCCTGGCTACATCGGCCTGTACCTCGGAGGGCAATGCCGCCAGCAACATGGCCGACTGCTCGGGATGCAGATAATTGAGCACCAGCGCAATGGTCTGCGGATGCTCGTCCTTGATGAAGTTGAACAGGTGCCGGGGTTCGGTACGGCGCAGGTTGGCAAAGGGAACTTTCTGGATGCTCACGGATACCTTCTCCAGAATTTCCGCCGCTTTCTGGGGACCCACCGCTTTTTCCAGCATATCCCGGGCATAATCCAGACCGCCCTGTATCAGGTACTCCCGGGCCCGGCTGATTTGAGCAAATTCTTCCAGCACAATACGCTGCACTTCTTTAGGAACATTTTCCAACAGAGAGATCTCCTGAGTCAAGCGCTCTACTTCTTCATCGGAAAAATTCTTCTTCAATACCCGCGCGGATATTTCCGAACCCAGAGCAATCAGCACAATGGCCGCCTTCTGCCAGCCGTTCAAGTTGCCGGGCGAAAGCTCGGGCATACTTGCTCACTCCTTCAGCCACAACTTCAGAATATCCGCCACTTCCTGCGGGTGCTCGCGGGCAAATTCTTTCAACTCATCCTGCACAGTACGCTCTTTTTCCTCCGGTTTTAAGAAGGAAGAAGGCCCTTCTTCCTTCTGACCCGCCTGTTCGACCGCCCGGCGTAGCTCTTCCTGCTCCCGCAGCCAGACCTGATAGCGCCGGCGACGCCGCCAGAGCAGCAGCCCTACCAGCAGGCTGGCCAGCAGCAAACCTCCGGCCAGATAAAGCCACTGAGGCGGCACATAAAGCGTCCCCCGGCCGGAAACCGGTTCTGCGGCGGCAAATTCTTTCTGCAGGCTGTCATCAAAAGCCATTCCCGAAACCGCGATGCTATCCCCGCGTGTTTCATCATAACCCACCGCGGTAGCCACCAGTTTGCGGATCTCATCGATCCGGTTTTGCGGATAATTGCCGTTCAGCACCACGGAAACCGAAAGCTTTTTCAGTGTCCCCGGTGGTTTGATCACAGTCTGCTGCTGGGAAGGGACCTGGTAGTTGGTGGTTACCTGCTGTTTGCTGTAACTGCTGCTGTTTTCCCCGCTCTGCGCGGGGATGCTGCTGCCCGGCAGGTTGCTCTCCGCTCCCGGGACACCACCCGTTCCGCTGCCTCCACTACTGGTCTCGCTGACCTCCTGCCTGCTGAGCAACTGGCCGGCACCGTAATTGACACTGGTGGTCTGCTGCTGGCTGAAATCCAGCTCGGCACTGACCATGGCCACCGCCTGGCCGGGACCCAGGATCCGGCCAAGCAGCTGCGCTACCCGGCTCTCCAGCGCTTTTTCGTATTCCCGCTGCACCTCGTAATGCTGCAGGGCCAGGCCGGAAAGCGCCGCTGCGTCATTACCTAGATTCAGAGCATCCGTGAGAGAATTGCCGGCCAGATCGATAATATGTACGTTTTCCGGCTTCAAATCCTGGACGCTGCCGGCAATCAGATCGACCAATCCTTTGACCTGGGCCGGTTCCAGGCGGGCCCCGGGTTTAAGTTTGAGCACCACGGAAGCCGAAGGGGGCGCCTGGTCGTCCAGAAACAGGCTTTTGCGCGGCAAAACCAGATGCACCCGCGCCTGTTCCACTTCTTCCAGTTGAACAATAGTTCTTCTTAATTCTTCCTGCAGGGCTCGCTGGTAGGCTACCTGCTGTTCATAATCGGTCACGCCAAATTTTTGCTGGTCGAAAAGCTCAAAACCCGCCCCATTGAGCAGAACACCATTGCTGGCCAGTTTGATCCGGGTGCTGTAAACCTGATCGGCCGGCACCTCAATATTGCGTCCCTGATTGGTCAACCGGTATGTTACTTTTTCTTTCTCCAGTTCCGCTACAATCCGGCCAGCATCCACCGGATCCAGATCCGCAAACAGCGGCGCATACTTTACACCCCAGAGCAATTGCCCGGCCCAGACCAGCAGAGCCAGCAAAGCCACCACAATCACCGGCACGGCAACCTGCTGCCAGCGGGACATATTCTGCCAGCGCTGCCCGAGCCGGTCTCTTATTTCTTTTACATTCACTCAACCACTTCCCGCTGCTATACAGGCATACGTGATATTTCCTGGTACGATTCTACCAGCTTATTGCGCACTTCCACGGCCAGCTGCAGCATCAATTTGGCCTGTTCCATGGTTATAGTTACCTGGTGCACATCCTGCACCTGACCGGTTAGAAATTGCAGCGCAGTCCGGTCAGCCACCTGTTGCGCCTGGTTAACCTTTTCCAGAGCTTCCACCAACCAGCCGGCAAACCCCTTCTCCATCGTTTCCCGGTTACCGGAGCTGGCCGGGGCGTCCGGCACCGCTCCCGGCAACAACTGGGGTACAGGCATGATTTGCATCAAACCGTTCCCTCCCGCCCATCAGCGGCCCAGTTCCAGCGCTTTTACCGCCATGCCCTTGGCCGCATTGAAAACCGTGGCATTGGCCTCATAAAATCTGGCCGCCACCAAAAGATCGGTCATTTCATTGGCGATATTAATATTAGGGTATTCCACATACCCCCGGGCGTCGGCCAGTGGATGCCCGGGCTCGTAAACCAGGCGGGGAGGAGAGGGATCCGGCCGTACCCGGCTCACAGCCACCCCGCGCAGGTTTTCCCCTCCCTGCCTGGCCCGGCGCAACTCCTCGGCAAAAACCGGCATCAGCCTTCGATAGGCCGGCCGCCCCGGATCGCCCGGCCGGCCAGCCGTGTTCAAGTTGGCAATGTTGTTGCTGATCAAATCCAGCCACAGGCGTCCGGCCGTCATCCCGGAAGCACTGATGGCCAGATTCTCAAACAAGGACAATGCACTTACCTCCCTTTAATGGTATAGCTGAGGGTGTTCAGGCGATCCCCCAGGGCGCGGATGCTGGCATCATAGAGCAGGGTGTTGGTGGCCAGGCGCACCATCTCCTGCTCGATGTCCACATTGTTCCGGTTGGGCTGCAGCAAAGTGCCGCTCTGTTCCACCACCTGCGGCGCCAGCTCGGCCAGGGCCTGACGCCCACCCAGATGCCGGGGGTGATCCGTACGCAGGGAAAGCGTTCCTTCATCCACATCCAGCGCCCGGCGCAACAAATCGGTAAAAACCACTTCCCGCCGCTGATAGCCGGGAGTGACAGCATTGGCGATATTGTGGGCGATAACGCGCTGGGTCAGGGCGGCAGCATCCAGCTGCTTGGCCAGCACCTGCAGGACAGGGGCATCAAATAAAGCCAAGGGAATCCCTCCCTGGATTAATTTCACATATTCTCGGAAAAATTCGGGCTGCATTATAGTGTAAGTTGCTTAATTCAACAAAAAAGTGTTTTTTCCTTCCCGAAATATTTCCATTAAATACTGTTTTTCGCTGGAAAATAAAGACAAAAGTCCTGCCCTTGCTACCCGGACAGGACTTTCAGCATTTAACTTTGCCCCAAAAATAATTCAATTTTAAAACCGTGCATAGTAATGTTTACACAAAATCAAATAAATTTATCCACAATAATACCCAGCATTTCCTTAAAATAAGCCACCATTTCCAAGACCTGGTGCGGAGGTATTTCCCGGATCACGCTCTTGTCCTTCTCATTAATCACTTTTACCATATATTCGCCGCTTTTTTCATGATACTCAAAACGCAATTCGGTACCATAAGTTTCCATAGTACTGTTCAGCTTATCCACGGCTGTCTGTACCTGCTGAGAAGTGAGCACAGTTACCTGGCTCCCGACCCGGCTGTCTTTATTTTTCTCGTCCGTCTGTCCAGTATTTTCCCCCGCTATCTGTTCCGAACTGCTCCTGCTACCGCCGTTTCTCCCGGGCCACACTTTTTCTACTCCGGCCACCGCGCCATCCACAGCACGCCAACCTTCCACCCGCATTGCCGGTCTACCTCCTTGCTTTTTCCCTATTGTTTTTCTTCTACAAACATCCCCCTGGGCTGCAGCGACGGTTGCCGGTAAGTATCCAGGGCCCGGCGCATTTGCCGGCAGGATTGCCACTGCTGACGCAGGACCAGCAGCTTTTGCTCGGCCTGCTGCACCAGCCGGCGATCGACCTCCAGAATGGCCCCGGCCAGTTGCTCCCGTTCCAGCAAACCACCCGGTCTGACATCCAGACCGGCCAGCCGGTCGATAGCCGCCTGCCTTTTTTCCAGAACAGCGGCTATCGAGTCGATTTCATCCCGTTCCAGCAACCGCAGCGCCTGTTCAGTCAAATCAAGTACATCCTGCAGCAAAGCCCGGTAACTCATGTTGCCTTGCCCTTTACGGCCTGTAACGCCCTGCCCCAGGTATCGCGCAGGTCTTCCAGCAGAGGCAGGACTTCCTCCACCGGACTGGTCTCTTTTTTAATATTGGCCTGACAGAGCCGGCGCAGCATAAAATCATACAGGGCTGCCAGATTGCCGGATATTTCATACTGCATATCCAGTGTGTCATGTAAATACTGAACAATTTCCTGAGCCCGCACCAGCGCTTCGTGGGCGCCGGACACATTTCTTGTTTCCAGGGCCTCCCGGGCCTGGTAGAGAAATTTGATCGCCCCGTTATACAGCATCAGGGTCAACTCACCCGGTGCCGCACTGCTGATGGCATTCTGACGGTATTGCTGGTAAGGATTGGGTAAAGACATGGTTACTTACTACCTCCTCCCCCGAACTGCTGGGACAACCAGGCGCTTTGGGAGTTCATCTGCGCCACGGCTTTTTCCAGAGCGGTGAACTGTTTCCACAGCCGGTCTTCTTCCTTCTGCAGGCGCTCGTCATATTGCTGGATGCGCTGATCCAGGTCCTTAACTCTGCGGGCAATTTCACTGTTATCATAAAGGCTGGTGGTGGAATCATACCCCGCCTTGCCGCCCAGTTGATTGATCGCACTGTTCACCTCATCGTACAGGCGCACGGCCAGCCCTTTTTCCCCGGCCACCTCGGAAGAGTTGGCAAAAAGCTTCATCACCCCTTCCGGGTCCACCTGCAGGGCCGCCCGCAGTTTGGTTTCATCAAGATAGAGCTTGCCCCCTTCCGCATAAGAACCGGTAGTAATGCCGGCAGATGCCAGGGTGTTGTATTTGCTTCCGGTATTGCTCACGGTGGAAGACAGGGCCGTGCGCATATTACCCAGAATACTGCGCAGCAGGGGATCATTGCGCAAAAGGCCACTCCGGGCCCTTTCCTCCCATTTTTTTATTTCCTCATCCGACATTTCTTTTTTCTGTTCTTCGGTCAGGGGCTGGTAATCCTTGTAACGGGTCTCGGACAGCTTGGCATTAACTTTGGCCAGTGTATCATTGTAGGCACTGACAAAGTCCTTAAGGGAAGCGATCACCATATCGGTATCGGCAGTCACGTTAATGTTTACCGCTCCGATTTTTTTTGCATTAACTGTAATACCGTTAATTGTAAAAGTATTGCTGGCAAACTTCAGTCCAGTAGTATCACCGAAATCCACCACTGCGTCCTGGCCGGTTTTGGCCAGGCCAGTTGACAATTTCAGCCCCAGGGTGTTGGCTCCGGCACCTCCGCTATCAGAAAGAAAACTGCTGCTGTCCTCAGTCACCTTGATGTAAGCACTTTCTCCTGTAGAGGTAGTAGTCAGGTAAAACCGGTTGTTTACCGCATCATAGCCGGCACTGATCCCTAGGCCGGCGGAATTGATAGCACTGACCACACTGTAGATACTGGCGCTGGCCGCATCAAAAGAGAAACTCTTGCTTCCCTTCGCGCCTTCCAGAGTAAAATCCACTGTACCCGAAAGGCCAAACTGCTCGGCCAGCGTCTTGGTACCACCACTCCCATTATCCTCATCAGCCAACACCACCTGACTGCCCACTGTCACACCCGCAGCCAGTTGGTTAATTGTCACACTGTACACACCCGGCGCAGCAGCAGCACCGGCGCTGGCCGTGAGCACGTTTTCATCAGAACTGGCGGCCCGGCGGGCCAGGAAAGAGCTCTGCAGCTTGATATTGAAAACCTTGTCCCGAAAAGTGCGCAAAGCGCTGTTAATAGCCCGGTAGTCCTCCCTCTGCCATTCCAGGAGCTGTTTTTGCTGTTTCAGCTTATCCTGCGGTATTCGCCTGGCCTGCATGGTTTCTTTGACAATGTTATCAACATCAAGGCCCGTAGCCAGACCGCCAATGCGCAATGTGCTGGACATGGCAATTACCTTCCTTCCGGATCAAAATCGCCCCTATTAGACACGCCTCTATTTATGATTTCGGCCCGGCAACCCGGGAACTTTACTCCGCCGCCCGGTTCGCTCAAATAAAAAACGCCTCAGGCGTAGGTATCCACACTGCGGCGTCGGGGTATAGTTGCCCTGCCGGGCTGTCCGGGGTGGTATCCCTGTCCGGCAGCGCTTTTTTCTCCGGCCAGAACCGGCTTGCTCAAGTGAGGGGACTTTTTTTCTTTCTTCTCCACCTCAGCCAGGTCGCCCGGAATAATGCGGGCAGCATTGTGGTCGGTACGGGGGGAAGTAATGGTATCGTGCAGCACGGCCGATTGCAAACCACCCGAGCTTATCTTCATAGCCCACCCTCCGCTTTTTAATATTATTTTACAACCCGGCCAAACCCGTAGCAAGCGTGGTCCAGAAAATTGCTCCATAAATTCAACCTGACAACCGGAGCAGGAATATGCCTCCGGTGGCAGAATATTTGTAAAAAACCCGAAAGGGGAAGAACATGACCCGAGAGCGCCTAGCTGCCGGCAAAATTGGTGAGCAGGCGGCCGCCCGCTACCTGGCGGCCCGCGGCTATAAAATACTGCAGCTCAACTACCGCTGCCGGCTGGGAGAAGTGGACATTCTGGCCCTGGACGGAAACTGCCTGGTGCTGGTGGAAGTAAAAACCCGCCATAGCAACCGGCACGGGCTTCCCCAGGAGAGCGTGCATTACTTCAAGCAGGAGAAACTGCGCCGCCTGGCCGCCCATTTATCCTCCCTGCCGGCATACCGGCACTACCAGCTGCGCTTCGATGTGGTAGCCGTCTGGCTTACCCCGGATCACCGGCCGGCCCGCCTGCAGCATATTGTCAATGCCTTTTGCTAATGTATAAATTTTTCCGTAGTCCCATATACCAATTGGCTGGTTCCGGTTTTCGACCAAATGCAAACGACAGGAGAGAAAAACATGCTGGTATTTTTCCCGCGAGGACTGCCCGGCTTTGAGGAATGGCAGGAGTATTACCTGTACCAGACACAGCCTGAAAGCCCCTTTTACAACCTGCAATGCCGCGCCCAGCCCCGGGTGAGTTTTCTACTGCTCAACCCTTTTGGCTTTACCAGGAGCTATGAATTCGATTTACCCGAAACAGTCCGGGAACGCCTACAAATTGCCGATATGTCCGATGTGGCCGTCTTCAACATTATCAATCCCCGGAATGGGCTGGCCAGCGCTACAGTCAATATGCAGGCTCCGGTGGTAATCAACATCCGCCGCCAGCTAGGAGAGCAGGTTATACTGGAAGAAACCCGCTATTCACTGCGCACTCCGCTCCAGCAACTGATCACCCGCGGGGAGGTATGAGACGTGCTGGTGCTCTCCCGCAAGAAAAACCAGACCATTTATATCGGTGCCGATATTCAGCTGACCGTGGTGGAGATCAGCGGCGACACGGTTAAACTGGGCATCACCGCTCCGCGTCAGATAGATATTGTGCGGGCGGAAGTGCGGGATGCCGTCAGCCGGGAAAACAGGCAGGCCGCCGGCCGGGATGACAGTGCCCGGCAATTGCTGGACATGCTCAACCGCCACGCCTCCCGCCCGGACATTCCGGGGGCCAGCGACAAGCGGCACCCGCCAGAAACCGATTAGCAGACAAAAACCTCCGGACTCCGGACTAATATTTCAAATTGTTTTATTTATTTGATTATTGCATATTCCCAAAGTTATATTTTTGTTTTATCTTTTAGTTAGTAAGTGTAATTACATGAAGGAGGTTTTGTTATGTCCTACCGGCTTTCTGAAGATCTGGAAATGCTGCGCCGAACCGTGGCCAAAATGGCGGAGGACCGTGTCGCACCCCGGGCCGCAGAAATAGATGAACAGGACGCCTACCCCTGGGATCTGAAAGAGCTGTTTGCTGAGCAGGGCCTGCTGGGCGCCGGGGTACCGGAAGAGTATGGCGGCACCGGCATAGGATTGCCCGCCGTTTGTCTGATTGTGGAAGAAATCGCCCGGGTTTCAGCCTCGGCATCTTTGATCGTGGCCGCCCAGGAACTGGGACTGATGCCCATACTGGTGGGCGGTTCCGAGGAGCAAAAACGAAAATATCTGCCGGCTCTGGCCAGCGGAGAGCAAATCTGCGCCTTCGGCCTCACCGAACCCAACGCGGGCTCGGATGCCGGATCGGTGAAAACCCGCGCCGTGCGCCAGGGTGATGTTTACATCTTAAACGGCCAGAAATGTTTTATCACCAACGGCGGCATAGCCGATGTGTACACTATCTTCGCCAGCACCGATCCGGGCAAGGGTCTGAAAGGTTTAAGCGCCTTCATAGTGGAAAAGGACTACCCGGGCTTCTCCGCCGGTAAAAAAGAAAAGAAAATGGGCATCCGCGGTTCGCAAACCACGGAACTAATCCTGGACAACTGTCCCGTTCCGGCGGCCAACCTGCTGGGCAAAGAGGGCGACGGCTTTAAAATCGCCATGATGACGCTGGACCGCACCCGCCCGGTGATCGGCGCCCAGGCGGTGGGCATTGCCCAGGGCGCTCTGGATTATGCAGTGAACTATGCCCAAGAACGGGTCCAATTTGGCAAGCCCATTGCATCTTTCCAGGGCATCCAGTTTATGCTGGCCGATATGGTCACCAGGATTGAGGCTGCCCGGCAGCTGGTTTACAAAGCGGCCTTTTTCATCGAGGAGGCGGCACATGGCGGCGCCAGCCCGGCGGAAATCAGCCGTTTCTCCTCCATGGCCAAGCTGTTCGCCTCGGATGTGGCCATGCAGGTCACCGTGGATGCCGTACAGGTACTGGGCGGTTATGGCTACATGCGGGAGTACCCGCTGGAGCGCATGATGCGGGACGCCAAAATCACCCAGATTTATGAAGGCACCAACCAGATTCAGCGGCTGGTGATCGCCAGAACTTTGCTGGACTAAAACGGGCGCCGGCGGCGCAAAGCCGCCGGCGCTTTTGCTGATTACTTCCCACAATCTGCTTTCCCACCACCTGCCGGCAGACTCAAACTGCCCTGCCGGACCAAATCGCTCAAGCGGTGGGCCTGGAGGATGGTGGGAGAAATGGTATAAAGGGTATCGTTAATGTAGACAGCCCGCTGCACATTCCTGCTGCTGTCATACCAGTAATCACCAGCCCGCCGGTAATCCTCAGCGGTCAGGTGGGTGATCCGCCCTTTGTATTGCAGGCCGTGTGTCAAATCAATATTGTACACGTATACTCCCTGGAAGGCAAAACGGCCGTACTCCAGACGCTGATCGGGCAGCGGGGAACCGGTGGACTGGCTGACCGCATTTTTTTCCATAACGGTCACCGGGAAGGCCAGCAAATTTTTTTCTTTGCTGAACAGCAGCGCCCGGTGGTTGTACAGCAAATCCGAGTACGTACCCCGGTCACCGATGATTACAGGTGCGAACATCTCTTTGGGTTTGGTTACGTCGGTCACATCAAAGATGGATATTTTCATGCCGGCATAATAGGCCATGGTTTCCCCGGTATCCCGGCCCTGACCATCTTTCACGGGCAGCTCGAATGTTTCCTTGCCAAAGCCAATGATGTGGTTTTCATCATAAGGATGCAGGTAATCGCTGTACCCCGGCATTTTCAGGTAGCCCAGCACGGCGGGTTTTTGCGGATCTTTCAAATCGATGACGAACAGCGGGTCCACGGTGCGAAAGGTGACCATGTAAGCCCGGTCCCCCGCAAACCGGGTGGAGTAGATGCGCTCGCCCGGCGCCAGCCCCTCTAACTTACCTGTAACCGTCAGCTTCTCGTCCAATACGTAGAGATTATTTTTGGAGGTGTGCTCATCTCTGGCCCAGATTTCCCCGCTGGTGGTGGCAATGCGAAAATATCCGTTGTATTCATCCATGGAAAATTGGTTTAATATATCTCCCGGCACACTGCCGGCCGCCGTGTACTCCAGGCGCCCCCGGTTCAGCTTGAAAGAGTATATTTTGGTCTCCCGGCGGGATTCAGGCAGCAGCGTTTGCCGACCGTCACCGGTCAGAGGTTGCACCTGCGGCTCGGTCACCGCCACATAGAGCTTTTGCCGGGAAGCGTACACAACCTCTCCTGCCCCCAGATAGCTGCTGATGTCCAGCTGCTGATCCGGCTGCTCCAGATCCAGCCCGGCCACCACCAGGTAGCTGGGCCGGGGGATTACACCCGGGAAATAGTAAATCCGGTCATAGCCTATGTTTTTATAGCCCCGGCCTTCCCGGCTATCCCGGTAAGATGGAGCAAGGGACGGGTTGCCGCCCTGCTGCTGGATTTGATAGTACCCGGCGTAGCGGCTGCTGACCAGATAAAGGGCGCTGTCAACCAGCCGGGAGGAAATGTAGCGGCCTTCCACTTCCAGTTCCCGCTCCAGGAGCGGCCTGAACCGGTTGCTGATGTCGTAGACATACAATCTGGTTGTGCTGTTGTCGATGTAGACAGGATAAGGCAGTATGGAAATCTTGTTTTGCTGCGGCTTGACCGGTGCCGGTTCCGCAGGCTGAGGTACTTCCCGCCAGCTGCTCCCAATGATCACCAGCCTGTTGGCCCGCAAGTAGAGTTCCTGCGGCGCAAAATTCTGATCGGCAAAGGTGATGGTACTGGCCAGCTTCATCTGCTGCGGCGGGTAAACCTGGCTGATGATCACCTGCTGGTTGCTCACCTGATAAAGGTACTGGCCGTCGGTCTTGACCACGTCGGCCTCATCCACTCCCTGCACCTGCACATTGGTGGTGGAATAATCCACCCGGCCGGTATCGGCCGCGCCGGCAGCAGCCGGAGCCTGTTCGGCCGCACTTTTCAGCATAATTCCATAACCGTACGGATTACCATTTTGTGATGCTTGCTGCAATAACTGACGCAGCTTATAAAGGTTACTCACTGGCTGCGGTTTGGCCGGGGCGGCATCGGCCGGTGATACTTTCAGGTACCACGCTCCCCCGGCCAGCAGCCCGAGCACCAGTAAAAAACTGGTCACGATCAGACCCCGGTTTCTGCGCATTTTCATCTACCCCCCGTCAGTTGTTTGTGCTATATTGACGATATAATCAGATAATTGGTTCGGTAGAAAAATGCTTTTTCCGGGCCTTGCATTTTACTGTAGCATCAGCTATAATAGATAACGCAGCTTGCGCAATAGTTGATGCGCCCGTAGCTCAGGGGATAGAGCGCCGGCCTCCGGAGCCGGGTGCGCAGGTTCGATTCCTGCCGGGCGCACCATTTAAAACCCCGCAAAGCCAGTAAAGTCAAGGCTTGCGGGGTTTTGGTTTTTCAGTAAATCAAAATTTCATCCACTCGCGAACCCCGGAAGACTTCTGACAGTCTAATTATATAGAATTAATCGGGCGAAAGGTCTGGTTTAGCCGTGCCAAAATTTAAATATTTCCCTTTAATGACTATCATTTTACTCATTATGTTCCTGCTGCTTTTCTCCTCGTCCGGCTGCACCAGACCGGAACAGCAGATCACCAGCGAAAGCCTCCGGCCAGGCAGCACCAAAGTAACTGTGCCGCTTCCTATTTACATGCAACAGTCAAACAGCCAGACAACTAATTATCATAACCCTGTGCCGGCACCTTATCCAAGCAAACCCACCACCCCGACAAATGGAAAAGAGCCGGATAAAACACCCGCTCCACCAGCGGAACCAGCCGAAAAAAACCAGAACAGGCCAGCTATCGCCGAAACCAATAATCCAGAAGACAAAGTTGCCTACCTGACCTTCGATGATGGTCCCAACAGCACCTTTACCCCGCAAATCCTGGATATCCTGGAAAAATGTAATATTAAAGCTACTTTTTTTGTGATTGGCCGCAATCTGGAGAAAAACCCGGATGTAGCATCCCGGATCATATCAGAAGGACATGCCCTGCTCAACCACACCTATAGTCATGATTACAGGTACATCTACAGCTCTCCGGAAAATTTGCTGGCCGACCTGGATAAATGCCGCACCCTGCTGAAGAACCAGTATAACGTAACAAGTATGGTCTTCCGTCCTCCGGGTGGAACAAATATGCTCAATGGAGACACCCGCCGGTTGCTGGCCGAGCGCGGTTACCGGGCCGTCGGCTGGAATATCACCGGTGCCGACGCCTCTCCCCGGGAGGTACCGGCAACGCAGATATACCAGAATGTGGCCGGCGGGCTGGAAAAGGTAGAAAAAATGCACCTGGCGCCCATCATCCTGCTCCACGACGGTACCCAAATCGATCGCCGGTCTGCGCAAAAGCCCCACAGCAGCGCCGCCATTTACTGGCACAACCGGTCCAGTGTGGTGGAAGCGCTGCCTAAAATATTAGATCTGCTCAAGCAGAAAGGCTACACCTGCCGGGTGATCGATGAAAACACCCCTCCGGCCTGGCCGGAAAAAAGCAAGCTTAAAAACTAGAATTCAGTTCCAGCCACATAATGATGGCATCTTCATTGTTATCGCTGTAATATTTACGCCGCCGCCCGTTTTCCACAAAGCCCAGCTTCCGGTACAGATGGCGGGCCACCTGGTTGGACTGGCGCACTTCCAGGGTCATCCGTACCACCCCTTTTTGCCTGGCCCGCCGGATCAGTTCCTCCAGCAAACTGCGACCTAGCCCCCGCCCCCGCCAGTCCGGATGCACGGCCACATTGGTGATGTGACCCTCATCAATCACCACCCACATCCCGGCATAGCCAATTACCCGTTCAGCAGCCAGCAGGACCAGGTAATAAGCGAAATCATTGCGAGTCAGCTCAAACTCAAAGGCCTGCCTCGACCAGGGAACCGGAAAGCTCTGACGCTCAATTTCCAGCACCTGATCCAGGTGGCCAACTTCCATTTGCACTATCCGGATGGACAATTATATTCCTCCAGCATTTTGCGCCTGAAGCCTGGCCTCGGCCTCGGACAGGCGCACATATTCGGGCATCAGGTCAAAAGCGCTGCTCCAGCAGCCTTCCCGCAACATGGCCAGACCCAGCTCGGCAATGCAGTCCGCCCCCGGCAGATTTAAAGCCCCTCCGGACACGACCAGGTTCTCCACCCGGGAGAAAATTTCCCCATAAGCCAGCACACCATCGCCCACACAGAGCACTTCCTCCCCGTATCCTGCCAGCTCTCCGGCCACCTGCTGCGGTGCTGCGGCCTGGAGCGGCGTGAGCCGGGATATTTGCCCGCCGCCACAACTGTAAAGGGCGTAATACACCTCGTTTTTCCGGGCATAAAGCATGGCACACACGTAGCCCCGGGTAAAGCGCAGGCGATAGGCCAGGGCGTCCAGGGTACTAACTCCGCAGAGAGGAATGTTCAAAACCTGGCCCAGAGTTTTGGCTACGGCCAGCCCTATGCGCAAACCCGTAAAAGAGCCCGGACCACTGGACACCGCCAGCCCCTGCAAGTCAGTCATCTGCAGACCGGCCCCGGACAGAGCGGATTTGATCATGGGCCCAAGCTGCACCGAGTGCGTTCTCTGGCTGTGCAGGCTGTGTAAAACCTGCAGCTGCTCCTGCCGGTACACCGCGACGGAAGCTACCGGTGTGGCCGTTTCAAGGGCCAGCAGATTCAATCGCCCTCACCCCCTCCAAGATCTGGGCCGCCCGCGGGCCACAGGCCCGCAGGACCACTTCCCTTTCGCCGGGTGAAAGTACGCGCAACTCAACATCCAGGCGCTCCCCGGGCAAAGCCGGCGCTATCCTGTCCGCCCATTCAATCACACATACACCGCCGCCGGCCAGATATTCTTCAAAGCCCACATCAAACAGTTCATCAGCACTGGTCAGGCGGTAGACATCAAAGTGATAAAGGGGTAGCTCGCCCGGATATTCTTTCACAATAGTAAAAGTAGGGCTGTTCACCCGGGCTGCTATGCCCATACCGCGGGCCAGTCCCTGCACAAAGCAGGTTTTTCCCGCTCCCAGTTCACCGTATAAGCAAATGACATCACCCGGTTCGAGCATATTACCCAGCCGCCGGGCGATCTCCCGGGTGCTGTCGGAAGAATCACTGTGTATTCTGTACTCCAATTTAGCTTCCCCGCCCAAGTTCATTTTCCGCAGTAATAATATAACACAAAACAGCAGAGGAAAAAATAAACACCCCCGCAGCTTTTCCCGGAGGCGGCTAGAAATACAGCATCATCCTCTTACATCACCTCTAACCGTGCCGGGGGAAAAAACTTCTCCCGGGCAACGTCGGCCAACAGTTCCAGAACCTGCTGCAGTTCAAAGGGCTTTTGCATAAAAGTGCGAGCCCCACCGGCCAGTGCGCCCTCCACCGCTTCATCGGCCACAAAAGCCGACATCAACACGATTGCTGTCTGCGGCGCGATCACCTTAATACGTTCCAGGGCCTCCAGCCCATCCATGACCGGCATGCGCACATCCAGAAAAACCAGGTCGGGGGCCTTCTTCTTAACCTCATCCAGAGCCTGCCGGCCGTTTTCGGCCTGCCGTACCACATGTCCCGCCTCGCTAGCCAGAATCGACAGTAAACTGCGCACACCGGGCTGGTCATCCACTACCAGCACATCCAGCCGCATTTTCTCGCCCGACATTTTTCCCTCTCCTTCGACAAAACATAACATTACATGGTAATTTTACATTTTATTACCATTAATGAGTATTCTACATGCAAATTTATTCTCCTGCCGCATATAACAAAATTTCCCTCAGAAATTATGCCGGGCATATCGATTTATCGCCGGGAAAACATTGTGTATTCACCGCACAGGATCTTCCTGTTGCTGGTACACCGTCCGGCCGCTGATCAGCACCTGCACCACCTGGCTGCACAGGTCGAAAGGATGGCCGCGCATGAGCACTATGTCGGCCTGCTTGCCCGCCTCCAGACTGCCCAACCGGTCGGCCAGCCCCAGTATCCCGGCCGGCCGGATGGTTACCGCAGCCAGAGCCGCCGTCTCGGAAAGTCCACCCCGCAGGGTCAGGCCCGCCGACAGGGCCAGATACTGCACGGGCACCACCGGGTGGTCGGTCATCACAGCAAAGGGTACGCCCGCCTCCTCCAGCCGGGCGGCAGCCGCCAGAGAAATATCTTTCATTTCCACTTTAGCCCGGTTGGTGATGACCGGACCAATCACCGCCGGGACATCATGCCTGGCCAGAATATCGGCCACCTTGTAGCCCTCGGTACAGTGTTCGATCACCAGCTTGATGTCAAATTCCCGGGCAATGCGCAGGGCGGTAAGAATGTCGTCCGCCCGGTGAGCATGCACCCGCAGCGGAATTTCCCGCCGCAGCACCCTGGCCAAAGCCTCCTTCTTCAGGTCCTTCTCGGGCGCTTCTCCCTTGCCGTCCGCAAAGCGCCGCCATTTTTCCAGATAAACGGCGGCGCCGGTCAGGGCCTCCCGCAACAGGGCCGCCGCCGCCATGCGCGTGGCGGGCGCTTTGCTGCGGCTGCCGTAACTGCGCTTGGGATTTTCCCCCAGGGCGGCCTTCACCCCCACGGGCTGCTTAATCAGCATTTCCTCCACAGTGCGTCCCGCCGTGTGCAGAGCCACCATTTCTCCTCCCAGCACATTGGCACTGCCAGGCGCCACCACCACCGTGGTTACACCGGCCGCCAGGGCATCGGCAAAGGCCAGATCGGCAGGATTGACGGCATCCATGGCCCGCAGGTGCGGTTGCAGCGGGTCGGTCACCTCGTTGACATCATCTCCCTCCTGGCGATAAATTTCTTCCATGATGCCCACATGGCAGTGCGCATCAATAAATCCCGGCAGGACGGTCAGCCCCTCGGCATTGATCACCTGCGCACCGGCCGGCACCCGGCGGCCCGGCAGCACAGCGGCAATTTTCTCTCCTTCCACCAGCACGGTCCCGTATTCAATTACCGGTGCCGTGACCGGATATATTTTTCCCCCTGTGATGGCCAGCATCATTCACACCCCCACATAATGATTTCCGGGCATTTTCTCGCCCCGGCTGGCTTGCACCAGCGCGTTAAACAGTTCCAAAAAAACCGGGCTTTGCTGCCACATGGCTTCCGGGTGGAACTGTACGCCCAGCACAAAAGGCCAATCGACATGCTCCACCGCCTCAATCACCCCGTCGGCCGACCGGGCGGTCACCCGCAAGCCCTCAGCTAAACGGCATACGGCCTGGTGGTGAAAACTGTTCACCCGCAGTTCCCGGCAACCCAGCAATCTGTCCAGCAGTGAACCCGCGGTCAGGCAGATCTTGTGCGTGGCATAAGAGCGAGGCGCCTGCTGGCTATGTTTTAACACACCAGTCAGTTGAGTATGGATATCCTGATAAAGAGTTCCCCCCGCCGCCACATTGAGCACCTGCATCCCCCGGCAAATACCCAGCAAGGGCTTGCCATACTGCAGGCAACCGCGGGCCAGTGCCAGTTCAAACGCATCGGCGGCCGGCACAATCTCCCCGCAGCCGGGCAGCGGCTCCTCGCCCCAGTGTACCGGGTCCACATCCACCCCGCCGGCCAGGATAACCCCATCCAGGCGCTCCAAAATAACGGCCGCCCCTCCGGGATCACCGGGCAGCAGAGCCACCGGCAGGCCGCCGGCCCTGTACACGGCGGCCGCATAGGCTTCTCCCAGCAGCCAGGCCTGCCGGGCAGCATCATAATGGCAGCTGATGCCAATCAGCGGCTGGCGCACCTTCTTCCCTCCTCATATAAAAAGCACTCCTCACATAACGGGAGTGCCTTTTGAGCAAATTATGGCCGGGTACGGGCTACAAATCCACCAGTCCCAGGCTGATTTCAATGGCATGGTTGACCTTTTTCATCATCTCTTCGTTCAAAGCAGCCACTTTTTCCATCAGCCGGCTTTTATCAATAGTGCGAATTTGCTCCAGCAGAATAACCGAGTCCTTTTCCAGCCCACCCGGACCGGCAGCCATTTCTACATGGGTGGGCAGTTTGGCCTTGGCGATTTGCGAAGTAATAGCCGCCACGATGGTTGTCGGGCTGTACTGGTTGCCAATGTCATTCTGCAATATGAGCACGGGCCGGGTCCCTCCCTGCTCCGAACCCACCACCGGGCTCAGATCAGCGAAAAAAATATCGCCCCGCCGTACCAGAATATTACTTTGCCTCCGCAAATTGCTCATAGGGAATGGCCACCTCGGACTCCAGGCAATATTGCTCCACCGCCAGAGCCAGATTGATTTTCGCCATTTCCAGGTAGCCCTGTTTCATCTGTTCACGCAAGAGGCGACGCTTGCGTTCGGCAATATAGAGCTTCATAGCTTCCCGGATCAGCTCGCTGCGACTTTGCCTTTCCGCCGCCACAATACCGTCCACTTCGGCCAGCAGACTGTCCGGAAGACTAATCATGATCCTTTTCACCTGGGCCACCTGTGCTAACCTCCTGTCGGCACCAACCATGTCAGTATCATACATATGCATGACTGGTACGGGATTATGTATATATTGTTAGCAACACAGTATTTAATAATTCGCTTCTGCAGAGAAAATTCCTCTTAATAATAACTGGCAATGCCTGCTAATTTATCATATCCTGTCGTGAACCGGTTATTGATCAATATTTTTACTGGCATTGGGATTGCGCCAGAGGGCGATTTTGCCCGTGCGCACCATTTCTACAATACCGTGGTCTTCCAGAACAGCACAAAGAGCGTTGATTTTGCGTTCATCGCCCGTCAGCTCAATGACCATGGTTTCCCGGTTCACATCCACGATGTTAGCCCGAAAAATGCTGACAATATCCACAATGTCCGACCGTCTGTTGGGACAGGCCTTCACCTTGATCAGGGCCAGTTCGCGTTCAATGACCTCTTCGTCCTGCAGGCGGTGAATTTTAATCACATCAATCAATTTGGAGAGCTGCTTGATCACCTGATCCAGGATGCGGTCGTCGCCCTGGACTACAATGGTGATGCGGGTGATATCGGGCTCTTCGGTATACCCGGCGGCAATACTTTCAATGTTGAAAACCCGCCGGCTGAGCAAACCGGCAATGCGGGCCAGAACGCCCGGCTTGTTCAACACCAGAACAGCCAGTGTGTGTCGCATATTCCATAACCTCCCAACTCTACTGCCCGGCAGCATTGATTGCACTTATTTTAACACTTTATAGCCGCTCCCGACACCATTTTTTAACTGGCCGGGCAGGAACAATTCCACCCTTTCTCCCTGCGGCAGCTGCTGGCAGCGCATCCCATACTCCCGGCCGCAGAATAGCTGCAGGCGGTAATGCACGTGGCGCAAATTGCGCTCCAGGTTTTGCCCGGAAAAGGCGTTGGTCTGTACATAAAGTCGCCAGCCCGCCTTTTCCTCCCGTCCGCCAATTTCCAGATGCAGGGTACTGGTAGTATGCTCCAGAGAAAGCAGCAGTTGCTCTACCACCGGAAAAAGGGACATAAACGGGATGACCCGGCTATGCAAATTGCCGGGTATATGCATGCTGAATTCCAGCCGGTGGCAAAAGCGGATCTTCTGGATGGTCAGGAAATTGCGCACACACTCCAGTTCATCGGCCAGCACCACCAGATCGCCGTAGCGGTCCAGGTTGTAGCGCAACAGCCCGGCCATGCTGTAGACCACCTGCAGAGCCTTGTGCTTCTCCTCCAGCTCTACCAGACCGGTGATGCTGCTCAATGTGTTGTAGATAAACTGGGGCCGAATGTGGGACTGCAACTTTTTCAGCCTGGCGGTCTGCCGGCCGGTAGCCAGACGGGCCCGCGCCACTTCCCGGGTGAGTTCCCGGATTTTCTGGCTGGCCGCCTTTTCCTGTTGCCGTTGGTGATAGATCAATTCCAGGATATAATCGATCATATAACTGATCAGGCTGGTGGCCGCCTGGCATTTTTCCAGCGAGCATACCGCCACCTCCCGGTAGGTGCGCAGTAACAGCTGGCGATCCAGCCCCAGGTCCGCAGTAGCGGCCAGCATTTTTTCCTCGGCCTGATAATCCGGCTTTTGCAGGTGCATCTGCCCGCAGGTGATGGAACCAATGAACTCACCTTCCAGCATGATGGGCACCGCCACCAGCATCATGCCGGCATGACAGGTGAAGTAGGCCACCTGGCTGGTGCGGGCGGTGAGAAAACCCGCTTCGGCATTGGAAGCAATACAGCGGCGCAGACCTTCGGCTGTGGAGCGGATATAATTGCAAAAACCGTAAAAATAGTCGTGGCTGACCACGGGGAATCCTTTTTCGTCATTGATGTCGATGGTGATATCGGTGGCCCGGGTAAAATTATTAATAATTTTTAATAGTTTTTCATTTTCCAGCAGGTAGAGCGGGTTTTGCGTCTGGCCAGACAAGGCAAATACCTCCAGGATAAAAATACTGCGGCTAAAAAAGACTTCGCCGCCGACCGGAAAATACCTGCCGGCAATAACCGGTAGCCACACAGGAGCGGCCTGCACACCTGTACAGGCCGCTCCGTAAAGCGACATTTATTAGGGAAGCCGCGTTTCGCCCATCAAAAAACGATCGCACTCCCGGGCGGCACCGCGCCCCTCGTTGATGGCCCAGATCACCAGGCTCTGCCCACGGCGCATGTCGCCAGCCGCAAAAACTCCGGGTACGCTGGTGGTAAATTTGCCGTATTCGGCCGCCACATGGCCCCGCTGATCCTGCTGCACCCCCAGCTGGCGCAGCAGCTCCTCCTCGGGTCCCAGAAACCCCATGGCCAAAAGCACCAGCTGGGCCGGCCAGAGCTTTTCACTGCCGGCAATTTCCCGCGGTACCGGACGACCGTAGGCATCCTTCACCCACTCCAGCTGCACGGTCAGCACGCCCTGCACCCGGCCCTGCTCATCGCCCTGAAAGGCCCTGGTCTGTACACAGTAATGGCGCGGGTCGCTGCCGAACAGGGCGGCGGCCTCCTCCTGGCCGTAGTCCACTTTGTAAACCCGGGGGTACTGGGGCCAGGGGTTGTCGGGCGCCCGCCGCACCGGCAGGGGCGGCATGATCTCCAACTGGACCACGCTGCGGCAGCCCTGGCGCAGGGCGGTGGCCACACAGTCGGTACCCGTATCACCGCCCCCGATGACCACCACGTCCTTGCCCCGGGCGGAAATGTAGCGACCGTCCCGGTGACCGCTGTCCAGCAGGCTCCGGGTGTTGGCACTCAAGTAGTCCACGGCCATATGGATGCCGGACAGATCCCGCCCCGGTACAGGCAAATCCCGCGGCCGGGTAGCGCCACAGCACAGCACCACTGCATCGAACTCGGCCAGCAGCTTTTCGGCCGGATAATCACGTCCCACAAAAGTACCGGTAACAAAGCGTACCCCTTCGGCGGCCATCAAATCCAACCGCCGCTGCACCAGGCGCTTATCCAGCTTCATGTTGGGAATACCGTACATCAAAAGGCCCCCCGCGCGGTCGCTGCGCTCAAACACGGTCACCAAGTGACCAGCCCGGTTCAGCTGGTCAGCACAGGCCAGGCCGGACGGACCGGAGCCCACCACCGCCACCTTTTTGCCCGTGCGGCGGCGGGGCGGCCGCGGAGTCATCCACCCCTGGGCATAGGCCTTCTCAATAATCGACCATTCAATGCTTTTCGTGCACACCGGCTTGCCCACCAGGCCGGCCGTGCAGGCCCCCTCGCAGAGCGCCGGACAAACCCGGCCGGTAAATTCGGGAAAGTTGTTAGTCATAAGCAGCCGCTCCAGAGCCTCCCGCCACAGCCCGCGGTAGGCCAGATCGTTCCACTCGGGAATCAGGTTGTGGTTGGGACAGCCGGCAATCATGCCGCCCAGCACCATACCGCTGTGACAGAAGGGCACGCCGCAGTCCATGCAGCGGGCCGCCTGCTGCCGCAGCTTTTCCTCCGGCAGGGGCAGGCGGAATTCCTGCCAGTCTTTAATCCGTTCCAGCGGCGGTCTTTCCGCCGGCACTTCCCGCCGGTATTCCAGAAATGCACCCGGTTTACCCATCAGCCTGCGCCTCCCTTCAGTTACCGCTGACCCGGGTTTTATCCCGCTTGTTTTCTTCAAAGGCGGCCATAACGGCTTCCTCGCCGGTCAGACCACTCCGGCGCGCCCTCTCCATGGCTTCCAGCATACGCTTGTAGTCGCGGGGGATCACTCGCACGAAACGGGTCAGCATTTCCTCCCAGTGGGCCAGAATGCGCCAGGCATACTGGCTTCTGGTGTAGTGTACATGCCGCATAATCATATCTTTCACTTCGTTAATTTCCCGGCTGTCGGTCAGTTTTTCCAGCAGCACCATCTCTTTGTTGCAGCGGCCGGCAAAGCTGCCTTCCAGATCCAGCACATAGGCTATGCCCCCGGACATACCGGCAGCGAAGTTGCGGCCGGTCCTGCCCAGTACCACTACACGCCCGCCGGTCATATACTCGCAGCCGTGATCGCCTGTACCCTCCACCACGGCGTGTACGCCGCTGTTGCGCACACAGAACCGCTCGCCGGCCATGCCCCGGATGTAAGCCTCACCGGCCGTAGCCCCGTAAAAAGCTACGTTACCAATGATGATGTTTTCTTCAGGAGCGAAGTCAACCCCGTCCGGCGGCAGAACAATAATTTTGCCGCCCGACAGGCCCTTGCCGGTATAGTCGTTGGCATCTCCCTCCAGGATCAGCGTGATGCCCCGGGGCACAAAGGCTCCGAAACTCTGACCGGCCGAACCGGTAAAATGCAAGCGGATAGTATCTTCGGGCAACCCCTGCTCACCGTAGCGCCGCGTTACTTCACTGCCCAGAATAGTACCCACCGCGCGGTGAATATTGCGCACCGGCAGCCGCGCTTCCACCGGCTTTCGCTCCTCCAGAGCGAGACGGCAAATATCCAGCAGCACAGTGTGGTCCAGGGTTTTTTCCAGGCCGTGTTCCTGAGCCCGGCAGCAGTAACGCTGCGTGCCGGCCGGCAGAGGGGGCTGGTACAGAAGCGGGCTCAAGTCCAGACCCCGGGTTTTCCAGTGCCGCTCCACCAGGGTGGCATCCAGCAGATCGGTGCGCCCCACCATTTCATCTATGGTGCGGAAGCCCAGTTCGGCCATAATCTCCCGCACTTCCCGGGCGATAAAGTGCATCAGGTTGACCACATGCTGCGGGTCACCCCGGAAGTTCCGGCGCAGTTCCGGGTTCTGGGTGGCGATGCCCACCGGACAGGTGTCCTGGTTGCACACCCGCATCATCACACAGCCCAGGGCCACCAGCGGCAGCGTAGCAAAGCCGAACTCCTCGGCACCCAGCAGGGCGGCGATCACCACATCCCGGCCGGTCATCAGTTTGCCGTCCACTTCCACCACAATGCGATCGCGCAGTTTGTTCAGCACCAGCGTCTGGTGGGTCTCGGCCAGACCCAGTTCCCAGGGCAGGCCGGCGTGGCGGATGCTGGTACGGGGCGATGCCCCCGTGCCGCCGTCATAGCCGCTAATCAGCACCACATCGGCCCGCCCTTTGGCCACCCCGGCAGCCACCGTGCCCACGCCGGCCTCGGAGACCAGCTTGACATTGATGCGGGCCCGCGGGTTGGCGTTTTTCAAGTCAAAGATCAACTGGGCTAGATCCTCGATGGAATAAATATCGTGGTGGGGCGGCGGTGAGATCAGCCCCACCCCCGGAGTGGAGTTGCGCACCCGGGCAATCCAGGGATAAACCTTGGCCCCCGGCAGCTGGCCGCCTTCCCCCGGCTTGGCCCCCTGGGCCATTTTAATCTGAATTTCATCGGCATTGACCAGATAATGGCTGGTCACTCCGAAACGGCCCGACGCCACCTGTTTGATGGCACTGCGCCGCAGGTCACCGTTGGCATCGGGGATATAGCGGGCCGGATCCTCTCCGCCCTCACCGGTATTGCTCTTGCCGCCAATGCGGTTCATGGCTATGGCCAGGCATTCGTGGGCCTCCTGGCTGATGGAACCGTAGGACATGGCCCCGGTCTTGAAGCGGCGGCAGATGCTCTCCACCGGTTCCACCTCATCTATGGGTACGGGCTGGAGTGGTTTTTTGAATTCCAGCAGACCGCGCAGTGTGCAATAGCGGTGGGTCTGCTTGTTGATCTGCTGTGTAAACTGCTTGAACAGCTGATAGTCGCCCTGCCGGCAGGCCTGCTGCAAAGTAAAAATGCTCTGCGGGTTGTACAGGTGCTGCTCGCCGTCATGGCGCCACTGGTAGGTGGAGCCGGTATCCAGCACGATCTCCAGCTCGTTTTCGCCAAAAGCCTTCATATGGCGCAGGCGCACTTCCTCGGCCATTTCCGCCAAACCGATGCCGCCCAGGCGGGAGACCGTCCAGGTAAAGTAACGGTCCACCACATCCCGGTCAATACCCACCGCCTCGAAGATCTGTGCCCCCCGGTAGCTCTGGATGGTGGAAATGCCCATCTTGGACATCACCTTGACCACACCCTTGGTCACGGCCTTGATGTAGTTTTTCACCGCTTCACCGGCACTCACTCCGGTGACCAGACCCCTTCTCACCAGATCCTCCAGGGCAGCAAAGGCCAGGTAGGGATTGATGGCCGCCGCGCCGTAGCCGATGAGCAGGGCGAAATGATGCACCTCCCGCGGCTCGGCCGACTCCAGCAGCAGGCTCACCCTGGTGCGGGTGCCCTGGCGAATCAGGTGGTGGTGCAGACCGGACAGGGCCAGCAGGGCCGGTATGGCCGCCAGGTCCCGGTTAATCCCCCGGTCGGAAAGGATCAGAATATTGGCTCCCCGGGCGATGGCCCCATCGGCCCGGCGGAACAGTTCCTCCAGCGCCCTTTCCAGCCCGTCGCCCCCCTCCTGCACCGGAAAGAGTATGGGCAGGGTCTCCACCGCAAAGCCCTCTCGCTGTACATGGCGCAGCCTGGCCAGTTCCTCATTGCTCAGAATGGGCGTCTTGATCCTGATCTGGCGGCAGCTGTCGGGCTGCGGATCGATCAGGTTCTTCTCCGGCCCAATGGTGGTCAATGTGGAGGTGATGATTTCCTCCCGGATGGCATCGATGGGCGGGTTAGTCACCTGGGCAAACAGCTGCTTGAAATAGTTGTACAAAAGCTGCGGCTTTTCGGACAGCACCGCCAGAGCCGCATCATTGCCCATCGCCCCCACCGGATCCACACCGTCCCGGGCCATGGGAGCCAGCATTTTCACCAGTTCCTCATGGGTATAACCAAAAGCTTTCTGGTACTGCCCCGGGGAAAACCCGGTCGCGCTGGCCGGGCGGGGAGCCGGCGGCAAATCCTCCAGGCTGATCAGATGCTGGTCCAGCCACTGCCGGTAGGGCCGGGCCGCGGCCATCTGATGTTTCAGCTCCTCATCGCTGATGATCCGCCCTTCCCCGGTATCCACCAGCAACATGCGGCCGGGACGCAGGCGTTCTTTCAGCACCACCCGCTGGGGCGGAATATCCAGTACGCCCACCTCGGAAGCCAGTACAATCAGATCATCGCTGGTCACGTAGTAGCGGGCCGGCCGCAGACCGTTGCGGTCCAACACTGCACCGATGAACCGGCCATCGGTGAAAGCCACGGCGGCCGGTCCGTCCCAGGGCTCCATCAGGCAGCTGTGGTACTCGTAAAAAGCCTTCTTCTCGGCGCTCATGCTCTCGTGGTTCTGCCAGGGCTCGGGAATCATCATCATCACGGCATGGGGCAGGGAGCGGCCAGCCAGGTACAAAAACTCCAGGCAGTTGTCCAGCATGGCCGAGTCACTGCCCGCCTGATCGATCACGGGCAAAATCTCCTCGATGTCCACGCCGAAGATGTCCGTGCGGCACATTTTCTGCCGCGCGTGCATCCAGTTGACGTTGCCACGCAGCGTGTTGATCTCACCGTTGTGAATGATATAGCGGTAAGGATGGGCCCGGTGCCAGCTGGGGAAGGTGTTGGTGCTGAAACGCGAATGCACCAGCGCCAGGGCGCTCTCCACCTCCGGCCGGCGCAGATCGGGATAAAACCGGTCCAGCTGTTCCGGAGTGAGCATTCCCTTATATACCACCGTGCTGGCCGAAAGGCTCACCCAATAGAAATCTACCGCGCCTGCCGGGCAAAGGCGGGCCACTTCTTTTTCCGCCAGACGGCGGATTACATACAGCCGGCGCTCCAGAGCCAGGCGATCGGACAGCGGCTCGGACGGCGTAATAAACACCTGGCGCACAAAAGGCCTTACCGCGCGGGCGGTTTCACCTGGCACGTCCGGGTCCACCGGCACGTCGCGCCAGCCCAGGAGCCGCATGCCCCGCTCCCGCACCACCCGGGCCACTATTTCCGTACACTGCTGCCTGAGCTCGGCCTGGCGGGGTAAAAAGAGCATACCCACCCCATAGGTGCCCGGCGCGGGCAGGGTAAACCCCAAACCGGCACATTCCCTGGATAAAAAAGCATGGGGTATCTGCAGCAGAATACCGGCTCCATCACCCGTATCGCTTTCCGCTCCCTGGGCTCCCCGGTGATCCAGGTTACGCAATATTTGTAATCCCTGCTGAATGATGGCGTGGGACTTCCTCCCTTTGATGTCGGCTACAAAGCCAATGCCGCAGGCATCGTGCTCAAACTGCGGATCGTACATTCCCTGAGCACAGGGCAGTCCTTTGGGCTGCATAATTTATAACCTCCCCGTTGGAAATTGGCGGGCAATTAGCACAGTGCCCTGACCGGGCCGCACCGAAACCCTGGCCCCAAGAAAACAAAAAACGCCCGAAAAGAAAGGACGGCACAGTAAGACACTGTGTGCTCCTTTCTTTTCGGACGTCCTTGCCCGAATGCGTACACCCTTGTACTTGGTCTAAAAAAGCCGGCCGAATAACCCTCCGGCTCTAGAACTTGCTCAAATACTCCTCAATTTCCCAGGGATGCACCTGGGTACGGTAGCGATCCCATTCAATGCGCTTGGCCGCCATAAACCGCTCGTACACATGGGGGCCCAGAGCATCTCTGACCACTTCGTCCTGCTCCAGCGCCCGCATGGCCTCGTCCAGGTCGGCCGGCAGGCTGCCGATACCCAGCTCCTCCCGCTCGGCGGCGGTCATTTCGTATATGTTCCGGTCGCAGGGCGGCGGCGGCATAATCCGGTTCTTGATCCCGTCCAAGCCAGCCCGCAGGCAAACGGCCAGGGCCAGGTACGGGTTGCAGGAGGGATCGGGACTGCGCAGCTCGATGCGGGTGGACTGGCCCCGCTTGGCCGGCACCCGGATCAACGGGCTGCGGTTGCGGGCCGACCAGGCCACATATACCGGCGCCTCATAACCCGAAACCAAACGCTTGTAGGAGTTCACCGTGGGATTGGTCACGGCGGTGATGGCAGGAATGTGCCGCATCAGGCCGCCAATATAGCACAGGGCCTCCTGGCTGAGCTGCATGGGTGCGTCCGGGTCGTAAAAACAGTTGTTGCCGTCTTTCATCAGCGACTGGTTCAAGTGCATACCCGACCCGGCGATGCCGAAGATGGGTTTGGGCATAAAAGTGGCGTGCAGACCGTGCCGCTGAGCGATGGTGCGCACCACAAACTTGAAGGTAACCACTTTATCGGCTATATCCAGCGCATCGGAATACTTGAAATCTATCTCGTGCTGACCGGGTGCCACCTCGTGATGGGATGCTTCAATCTCAAAACCCATCTGTTCCAGAGTCAGCACCATGTCCCGGCGGGCGTTTTCGCCCAGGTCCACCGGAGTCAGGTCAAAATAACCGGCCCGGTCGTGGGTTATGGTGGTGGGTCGCCCGTCATCATCCACATGAAAGAGGAAAAACTCGGCCTCGGGTCCTACATTCATGGTGTAGCCCAGGGCCGCCGCATCCTGCACCGCTCGTCTGAGCACATAGCGCGGGTCGCCGATAAAAGGCTCTCCGTCGGCGGTGTATACATCACAGATCAGGCGGGCTACCGCTCCATCCCGCGGCTTCCAGGGAAACACCACAAAAGTGTTGGGATCGGGGCGCAGGTACATATCGGACTCTTCAATGCGCACGAACCCTTCTATGGAGGACCCGTCAAACATCAACTCGCCGGCCAGCGCCTTGTCCAGCTGTTCCACAGTGATGGAAACGTTTTTAAGTACACCAAATATGTCGGTAAACTGCAAACGGATAAATTTTACACCCAGCTCTTTGGCTAAACTGCGGACATCGTCGTTCGACAGTCGAGGCACTTGGGGTTTGCACACCTTTCTATAATATCATTTACAAAAAAAAGCCCCCCACACTAAAGAGACACACCTCGCCTCTTTCTGTGCCAGCAGGCTCCCTTGCCCTTATATGGTACCACGTTGTACCGGTCGTATGCAACAGCATTTTACAGGCAATTGCTGATTTAGGTTAAGTATAGCATAAAAGAGGCCGGCGAATAAAGGGCTGTTTGTTCATAACCGCCAAAAATACAATATACTTTTAATGTGATTGCTAAAAAAATACCCGCCAGATGGCGGGTCAGATCAAGAGGATGGAAAAAAGACTTTAAAACTTGCTCAAATACTCTTCCACTTCCCAGGGATGCACCCGGGTGCGGAAGGCATCCCATTCTTTGGTTTGTGCTTCCACCAGTTTGGTGAAGATATGCTCGCCCAGGGCCGCCCGCACCACTTCATCCCGTTTCATTTCTTCCACCGCTTCAATCAGGCTGCCCGGCAGGCTACCGATGCCCAGTTCGGCCCGCTCCTCTTCGGTCATCACATAGATGTTACGATCACAGGGCGGCGGCGGAACAATCTGGTTCTTGATTCCGTCCAGACCAGCTTTCAGGCAAACCGCCAGGGCCAGGTAGGGGTTGCAGGACGGGTCGGGGTTGCGCAGTTCAATGCGGGTGGAAAGGCCGCGCTTGGCTGGGATGCGAATCAGCGGGCTGCGGTTGCGGCCCGACCAGGCGATGTATACCGGGGCCTCATAACCGGGTACCAGACGTTTGTACGAGTTGACCGTGGGGTTGGTCACGGCGGCCATTGCCCGGACGTGCTTCATAATCCCGCCGATATAATACTTGGCCTCCCGGCTCAGTCCGTCCGGCGCGCCCGGATCGAAAAAGGCATTCTCATTGCCCCGGAAGAGCGACTGGTTGGTATGCATGCCTGAACCATTGATGCCGAAGATGGGTTTGGGCATAAAGGTGGCATGCAAACCGTGCCGCTGGGCGATAGTACGCACCACAAACTTGAAGGTGACGATCTTGTCCGCCGTGTCCAGCGCATCGGAATACTTAAAGTCAATTTCATGTTGCCCGGGTGCCACCTCGTGGTGGGAAGCCTCGATTTCAAAGCCCATTTCTTCCAGGGTGAGCACCATGGAGCGGCGGGCGTTCTCGCCCATGTCTACCGGCGTCAGATCAAAGTAGCCGGCTTTGTCGTGAGTCTTGAGGGTGGGACGGCCTTCTTCATCCACCTGGAAGAGGAAAAATTCGCACTCCGGTCCCACATACATAGTGTAACCCAGCTCTTTGGCCTCGGCAATGGCTCTTTTTAAAGCGTAACGCGGGTCTCCTTCAAAGGGCGTGCCGTCCGGGTTGTACACATCGCAGATCAGCCGGGCCACCGCCCCGTCCCGGGGCCGCCAGGGGAAGACCACAAAGGTGTTGGGGTCGGGACGCAGGTACATGTCGGACTCCTCGATGCGGGTGAAACCGTGAATAGAAGATCCGTCAAACATGAGCTCGCCGTCCAGGGCTTTTTCCAGCTGCTCAATGGTAATGGCCACATTTTTCAATACGCCGAAGATATCGGTGAACTGCAGGCGGATGAATTTCACCTGCATTTCCCTGGCTTTGCTCATTATTTCATTTTTCAAGGCTTTTTCCATAAATCAACCATCCTTTGCTATATATTGCCTGACGGTCAATCACCCTGCAGGCTGTAGGTCATGATAATGGCTTCGGCCACCTGGCGCATGGAAATGCGCTTGTTCATACTCTGCCGCTGCATTCGCTTGAAGGCTTCCGGTTCACTGAGCCCCAGTTTCTGCATTAAAATGCCCTTGGCTTTTTCCACCAGTTTGCGGGTTTCCAGCGCCTCCTTCAGCTCTTTGACCTGATTCTCCAGGCGCACGATTTCCTGGTAATTGGTCATGGTCAGTTCAATCAGCGGCAGGAGAGCAGCTTCATCCACCGGTTTGACCAGCAGCGTGGCTATTCTGGCTTCCCGGGCCTTTTCCACCAGCACCAGACCGGGGGTGGATGTGGTCATGATCACCGGAGCCAGTTTATCCTCATAAACGATCCTGGCTATCTCATAACCATCAATGCCACTTAAACCCGCATCAACGATCACCAGGTCGGGTTGGCGGGCCCGCACCATTTTCAGCGCCGTCAGGCCATCGCTGGTATCGCCAATCACCCAGTAACCAAGCTTTACCAGCATGGCTTTGAAGTTTTTTCTCCAGCTGGCATCACTGTCTACCAGCACAATCCTGTACTCGGCCACCTCGGTGTGCCTCCCCAACTGCTATTTAAACCTGCCGCCCGGCTTATTTATTATAACCCTTCTTTTTCCACCGGCAAAACATGCATCTTGCTACAAACACTGCCCTCCTTTTGACCGGACGTGGCCAGCGCCGGTCAAATAAAAATGCCCTGTACAGAGACATGCATCCCTGTCAGGGCATCGTTGCCAATTTGCCGATACAGCGCTGTATCTTCACTATAACTTTTATAAGCTGATTATACTGCTAACCAAACCGTATGGCAAGTATTTTTCCCGCGGTTAATCCATTTTTAACACAAACCAATCATCAACCCAGGATTTGCTCCACTTCTTCAGCATCCAGATCCATGATGTAGCGGATGCCGGAGATTTCCGCGGCTTCTTTGGTCAGAGCGGCGATATCATCGCGGGTGATGTAGTCAAGCGCAAACTTGCGGGCGCCGCACATGAACTGGCGCAGGCCCTGGGCCAGGCGCTCGAAGTAGGAGTACACGCCAATGGCTCCCACCGGCAGTTGGGCAAAGGCTTCGGCACCCAGTTTGTTTTTCAGCTCGCAGGCAAAGACAAATATTTGCTCCAGGGATTCACCGTATTTCTTGTACTCGGCCGGGATCTTGCCCGACTTGATCGCTTCCCCGATGTTTTTGCCCACCATGGCCGCGGTAAGGGCGGAACGGGCCATGCCGATGGCCTTGATGTGGGGCGCACCCATGGCCAGGCCTTTGAACATGTGGTCTTCCAGGGTAAACCCGCCGGCAATGGCCACCGGTGGCACATAGGCTCCTTTGGCCGCCAGGCGATCCAGGTACTTGACCAGCAGAGCCTGGATGTACACAGTGGGAATACCCCATTCATTCATCATCCGCCAGGGGCTCATGCCGGTACCGCCACCGGCACCGTCCACGGTGAGCAGATCCAGTTTGGCGTCCGAGGCGTACTTGACCGCCCGGGCCAGGTCGGCCGGCCGGTAAGCACCGGTTTTCAGGAAGACGTATTTGGCACCGCAACGGCGCAGTTCTTCCACCCGGGCCATGAAGGACTCGTATTCCACCATGCCGATGCGGGAATGGCGTTCAAACTCGGCGAAAGCACCGGCCTTATATGCTTCCTGCACTTTGGGATCGGTGGGATCGGGCAGAACTATATAACCACGGCTCTTCAGCTGCAAGGCGCGCTCCAGGGTGTTCAGCTTGACCTCGCCGCCGATGTCCTTGGCCCCCTGGCCCCACTTCAGCTCCACAGCTTCCACGCCCAGTTTTTCCAGGGCATATTCCTGCACCTTGAGCGTGGTGTCCTCCACGTTGGCCTGTACCGCCACAAAGCCCCGGCCGTGGGACCAGTTCTGGAAGTCCTTCACCCGGCGCTCCAGGTTGGGAGAATGCACCACCCGGCCGTCCTTGATCTCCACATTGGGGTCCATGGCGCACACGTTTTCGCCTATGGCAATACCACAACCGGAAATGGCCACACCGGCCGCCAGATGATCCCAATTGTCGGCTGCCACATTGGTGGAACCCATGGCCGCAATCACAATGGGCAGGTCCAGCACCAGGTCGCCATTCTGCCCCAGGCGGGTCTCCAGATTGACCGCGGGGAAAATGGCTTTGTCCGGATCGGGCTCTATACCGTGGGCCCCCACGGCGGTACCCATAATGTTAAAGTGGGAGTAGTCAATGGGGTAGTCCTTTTCGGAAGCGGAAGTGATCTTGCCGAACGGCTGCGGGTAAAGCACTTCCTTACCCCGGACAGCCGACTTGCCGATTTCGCACAGGCCCGGACAGCCGTCCAGACAGGTGACGCACATGCCGCTGTAGGGGCAGCGGCTTTCCCCGGTGCGCAGTTTGGTAAGCGTTGCCGCACTGGCATTGACTCCCTTGCTGTAGCTCATTTTTCCATCCTCCTGATCAAAACATGATTATTTATTTACAGGCAGCATTTATTTTTTTACGCTGCCCACCATCCGCAAACAACAGAGCCTTCCGCAAACATTAATAAAAATTAAACCGGGGCATTAAATCAGGGCGATCTTAGTAGTTTACCAGATATTCATTGATCTCCCACTCGTGCACAGTGGACTGGTAACGCTGCCACTCCTCCCGCTTATACTGCAGGTAATGTTCGGCCAGCCTGGCCCCCAGCAAATCCAGTAGCAGCCTGTCCCCCTCCAGAGCCTGCAGCGCCCCGGCCAGATCTACCGGCAAGCAGTATTCCCGGTAAAGCTGCTCCCACCTGTCAGCCGGTTCCTCGTCCGGCAGCCAGCAGGGCACCAGCCCGTTTTCCACCCCGTCCAGCCCGCAGCCCAGCACTGCGGCCAGTACCAGATAGGGATTGCCGGCCGGATCGGGACTGCGCAAGAGCAGACGGGTGTCAGCACCTCGACCGGCGGGTACCCGCAACATGGCCGCCCGCAGTTGTTCGGCACAGCCGGTCAGGCAGGGTACCATGGGGCTGCTGCGCAGGCGTTTATAGCTGTTAACCAGGGGATTGGCCAGCGCGGTCAGGGCCGGCGCATGGTGCAGAATGCCGGCAATAAACTGTTCGGCCAGCGGGCTCAGTCCCCGCATTCTCCCGGGATCGGCCAGCACATTATCACCATCCCGCCAGAGGGAAAGGAACAGGTGTAAGCCACTGCCGTTAGCATAGTTCAGAGGACGGGGCATGAAAGAGGCATGCAGGCCGTGCCGCCCGGCAATGGTGCGCACTACAAACTTGAAGGTGATCAGGTTGTCCGCCATGGCCAGCACATCGTCATCTTTAAGGATAATCTCGTGCTGACCGGGCCCGATTTCATGGTGGGAGGTGGCCACATCGAAGCCCATTTCCTGCAGGGTGAGCACCATGTCCCGGCGGGCGTTTTCCCCTCGATCCACCGGGGTGAGGTCGCAATAACCGGCCCGGTCGTGAGTGCTGGTCAGCGGACGCCCCTGCTCATCCTGGTGAAACAGGTAAAACTCCACTTCCGCCCCCACCTGCAGCTGGTAGCCGCCGGCCATAGCCTTTTGCCGGCACTTTTTCAATATGGAGCGGCTGCAGGCAAAAAAGGGCGTCCCATCGGGCTGCAGTACATCGCAGAGCAGGCGGGCCACCGCCCCTTCCCGCGGTCGCCAGGGGAAAATCATGAAGGTACCTGGATCGGGCAGCAAATAAATATCGGACTCATAGCTGCCCACCCGGTCCAGCACCACCGAGCTGTCAAAACGTACCTGCCCGTTCAGGGCCCGGGGCAGGTCTTCCACGGTGATGGCCAGGTTTTTCAATGTACCCAGCATACTGGTAAACTGCAGGCGGATAAACTTGACATTGTTCTCCTTGACTTTTTCCAGCACATCTTCGGCCGTGTATAAGCGCATGGGCTAAAGCCTACCTCCATCCAGTGGCGCGGTACGCAAAAGGCGACAAAAAACAAAAAAAGCCCGCACACAGGCAATGCTGGTTAAAAGCTTAGCGCTTTTCCACCAGGCCCGTGCTGGGACGCCGTTGTCCCGCGCGCACTATTGTTATTTATTTTACCAGCATACGCTGCATTTGCAAGAGAAAATGTGATTTAATATTGTATACTTCATCATTGCTCCCTGCGCCCTCACTACAGGCTTAATGCCAGAATCACCCGCTGGGCCACTTTGGCCATGGGCAAACCATTGTCCATGGCCAGTTTTTGTAAGTATCTATGGGCATCTTTTTCGGTCATCTGCTTCTTCTCCATGAGCAGCAGCTTGGCCCTCTGCACCAGTTTGCGGGTTTCCAGCTCCCGGCGCAGATCTTTTAGTTCCCGCTGCAGGTTTTTCACCCGGGCAAAAGTGGCCAGCGCCACCTCCACCACCGGACAGAGCGCTTCCTCATGCAAGGGCTTGCCCAGCAAGCCATACACTCCCGGATAAGCGGCCACCTCCTGAAACAGCGCCGGTTTCGCTTCCACTGCCGCCACAATGGGGGCCACCCTGTGCTCGTCTATAATTGTGCAAATATCCACACTTTCACTGCCTGGCAGATAGGGGTCCAGCACCACCAGATGCGGTTCGGTTTGAAAAACCAGCTGCAACGCCGCCCTGGCCTCGGCCACTTCGCCCACACAAACGTAATCCAGATGCCGCATAACCTCTTTTATAGCCCGCCGGAACCCCATATCAGCATCGGCAATGACAATTCTGGTTCCATACATGCCCGTGTCCTTCTTGAATACTTAGATTTTGTCTGAAGAATACGCCCTTATTTAAACCCAATTATATCATAATTCGCCTCCAGGCAAGAAGCAAAGAAAAAGCGGGACTCGCCCCGCGCCATCTTTCAGCCAATTTTTATTCCCCCAGCAATTGTACCCGATACATCCTGAGCCAGATATCCAGCTGGATCAGATAGGCCATTAACTGCACCCGTCCCATCAGCTGACCGAACCAGGGCAAGGCAGCATCCAGCGCTGCTTCCCGCTTCCAGAGGTCTAACGCGGCTTCCCGATCAATGATCTGCCAGAGCGGCGCGCCGGTTTCCTCCAACAAATTGCCCAGCCACTGCCGGACCGCCGTCCGGAAGGCCGGGTGATGGGTTTTGGGATAAGGGCTCTTGCGCCGCCAGAGCACAGCCTCGGGCAACAGATCGATTACCGCCCGGCGCAGCAGTCCTTTCTCCCGGCCCTGCATCGTTTTCCACTCCCAGGGGATATTCCAGACATATTCCACCAGGCGGTGATCGCAAAAGGGCACCCGCACCTCCAGCCCGCTGGCCATGCTCATGCGATCCTTGCGATCCAACAGCGTGGCCATGAACCAGTACAAGTTGAGATAGGTCAACTCCCGCTGCCTGGCTGCCGCTTCATTTTCCCCAGGCAGACGGGGCACCTGCTGCACTGTTTCCAGATAACGCTGCCGGATGTAACCGGGTATGTCCAGCTCGGCCGCCAGACCACGCGCCAGCAAGCGGCTTTTTTCCTCCACCCCCCGGATCCAGGGAAATGTCTCCCCGTTCAACTCGGGACGGTGAAACCAGGGATAGCCGCCAAAGACCTCGTCGGCACATTCCCCGGACAGGGCTACGGTCACTTTTTGCTTGATCTGCCGGCAGAAAAGCAGCAGCGATGCATCAATATCGGCCATGCCGGGCAGATCCCGGGCCCGCACCGCGGCCGTCAGGGCATCCACCAGTTCCGCCGGGTTTACCAGGAAGCGCAGGTGATCGGTCTGATAATACCCGGCCACCTTTTCCACCCAGGGGGTATCGGCAGAGGGCTGGAAATCGTCGCTTTGAAAGAACTGCTCATCTTCGGTAAACTCTATGGAAAAAGTGGGTAGCGCCGGCTTACCCTCCCGCTGTGCGGCCCGGGAGGCTATGGCCGTAATGATGCTGGAGTCCAGTCCACCGGAAAGTAACGTTCCCACCGGCACGTCGGAGACCAGCTGGCGGATGATGCTGTCTTCCAGCAAATACCGTACTTTTTCCACCGTTCGCTCCGGAGGATCGGTGTGGGGCTGACTGACCAGCTGCCAGTAGCGCCCGAACCGCTAACCATCCGGCGTAACCTGCAAAAAACCACCGGGCAGCAGTTCCCGCAACCCGCGGAAAACGCCGTGTCCCGGTGTGCGCGAAGGTCCCAGGGCCAGCACTTCGGCCAGACCTTCCCGATCCACCACGGGAGATACCAGCGGATGGGCCAGCAATCCTTTCAGTTCGGAGGCAAACAAAAATGAACTGCCCTGCCGGGTGTAAAATAGATTTAGCACCTAAAACCGGCCAGATGCATATATCTATAGCGGGTATTTTCTTCAGGCAACGGCGCCGTGAAGAGCTGCACGCTTCCCTCATGGTGCCTTTTTGTTTGCCTGGCAAATGTTAAATGAGGAGGTCAGGGCAAATAATGGCACAGGGCAGACTAAAAAAGGTGTTTCCCGGCGGCAACACTTCCCAGGGGTTTTACTCTTTTTATGATTACATTATTGCTGCCGATGCCACCCGCATCTTTGTGATCAAAGGTGGGCCGGGTGTGGGTAAGAGCACATTTATGCGCAAAATTGGCGAAGCCATGCTAGAAAAAGGTTACGATGTAGAGTTCCACTGCTGTTCGTCTGACAACAACTCCATGGACGGTGTGGTCATTCCCGCCATCGGGGTGGCCCTGCTGGACGGCACGGCCCCGCATGTTGTGGACCCCAAGAACCCGGGAGCGGTGGATGAAATAGTCCATTTGGGCGATTACTGGGACGAAGAAAACTTGCGCCGGCATAAAAAAGAAATACTGGCCAGCAACCGGGAAGTAGGCCGCCTGTTCCGGCGGGCTTACAGTTACCTGGCTGCTGCCAAACTCTTCCTGGACGAAGTGGAGTCCTACTATCAGGATACCCAGGCCCTGGACACCGGTGGGCTGGATAAACTCTGCCTGGAGCTGGTACACGAGATCTTCGACGGCCAGCAGCGCCAGACCGAAAAGCCGCGCGCCCGGCACCTGTTTGCCACCGCCATCACTCCCCAGGGCCCGGTCAGCCATCTGGAAACCATTGTCGGACACTTGGGCAAACGCTATATCATCAGCGGTGACGACGGTACGGGCAAGACCACCCTGGTGGCCCGTTTGAAAGACGCCGCCATGATGCGCGGCTTCCACGTAGAAGCCTACCACTGCGCTTTAACTCCCTCCCAGGTGGAACACCTGGTCATCCCGGCCCTGGATGTGGCGATCATCAACTCGGTGGAACCCCATTATTACCAGCCCAAACCGCAGGACACGGTGATTGACACCATGCAGTTTGTCAACCCGGTACTCAACGAACACTATCTGGCAGAGAAAACTACCGCCCGCGAGATGTACCGCCGCTGCATGGAGCTGGCGGTGGAATACATCGCCCGGGCCAAAGCCGAACATGACCACATGGAAACCTACTATATCCCGGCCATGGACTTCACCGCCATCGCCGCCCGCCGTCAGGCCATCCTGCAGCGCATCCTGGGCTACGCGGCAGAACAGGGAAAGGCGAAGTGAACAGGTAAAAAACCTGTTCACCCACTACTGGCCCGCACCGGCCACCGCTGAAAAAAACACCCCGGCCGTATCTTGCCGCCGGGGTGTTTTTTCTTGGTTCATTTGTTTTCATAACAATAACTATACATCTCGGGCCAGCCAGGCCGCACTGAAACCCAGGGCGAAACTGGCGGCCACATAGAGCGCGGCCATACGCCAGCGCCCTTTCTCCAGCAACTGCAGCGATTCCAGCTCCAGGGTGGAAAAGGTGGTAAAAGAACCCAGAAAACCAGCCGACAGTCCGGTTACCAGCTGTGGGGAAAGCTGTACTGGCGGGGTGGGATGCAATAATAGCAACCCCAACAAAAAACTGCCGGCAATATTGACCAGAAAAGTGCCCAGGGGAAAATCGCCCCGCCAGTAACGAGCTGTGTACTTGCTCACCAGATAGCGGGATACTGCCCCGGCAAAACCACCGGCCGCCACATACCACGCCTGGCTCAATATTGTTCCCCCCTTCCGCCGTACCGTTCCCGCCGCCGTTCCAACCAGTCTACCACCCGGTAGCCCAGCCGCCGCCCCACCCAGGCCAGCCCCAGGCCCAGCCAGAAGCTGACCAGCACATAGAGCAACGCCACTGCCGGATGGTCGCCGGACAGTCTGACCATCTCCACACTGAGCGAGGAAAAGGTGGTAAAAGAACCGATAAAACCTGTAGCCACGGCCGGCGCCAGCCAGGTGTAATGGTAAAATTGTTGCAGCACCACGGTCAAAAAAAAGGCCAGCCCAAAGCTGCCCAGCAGGTTCACCGCCAGCGTCCCCCAGGGCCAGGCACCCGGTGTATTACCGGCCAGAGCCATGGCGTAGCGGGCCAGCGCCCCCAGTACACCGCCGCACCCCACGCTAATGATGATTCTCATGAATCTGTTCCCTCTCTGGTCAGATATTGAGCCGCCCGAGGATTGATCACGGTCACCGGACAGGTCGCTTCCCGCAGCACCCGGCTGCTGACACTGCCCAGCAGGGCCCCCTTGATACCACCCAGTCCCCGCGAGCCCAGGACGATATGGGCCACAGCATTTTCAGCCGCATATTTCAAAATCTCCCGTCCCGGATCACCTTCCCGCAGCACCATACTGCAGGACTGGCTTCTGCTAGGAAACGCCTCACGAACAGCAGACTGCAGTTTTTCCTGCAGCTTTTCCCGGGCCAGTTCAATGGCACCGGCACTGGCCCCCAGAAAAGCGGCTTCCTCACCGGTAAAGCTGACCACCGCCAGCACCACACACTCCACCCCGGGCATTAACCGCTGCATGCGGGCAGCCCAGCGCACAGCCAGCATGGATGGTTCCGAACCGTCAAAAGCTACCAGTATTTTGCCGGACAATGATCGCCACCTCCTCCTGTCCTTCTAAACTATAGCACCTGTAAAATGCAGGGTCAATAACATCCCATTGCGCCTAACTCTGAGAAAAATCGTGAAAACAGTGCCGGCCCCGGGCACTGGGAGGCAACAATCTTCCTCCCTAAAGCCTCCATAGGGCTGTTCAATCACAACATGACAGACAAATATGTTTGCTATATAATAATAACCAACCAGACAATTAATGGAATACTGAAAAACAATATTAAGGCCTTGAGGCTGATCACAGAAAGAGGTGCTGGAATGGGAGAAGGAATTTTCGTCCAAAAATGCGGTCTGGTAGCAGTAGACCTGGTGGCCGCCTGCGGCGTCATGACCCCGGAACAGCTTTCCGGCCTGGCCCGGCTGATTCAGGAGGCAGAAGCCTTCCGGGTCAAGATGACCAGCCGGCAGACCATGGTGGTGGTCTTACCCTCCGATAAGGTACCGGTCCTGCTAACCGGCCTGCCCGCCCTGGGCCTGGTAGTTTCCCCCTACGGCAACGTAGTGCGAGCGGTTAAAGGCTGCGCCGGCAATGCCGCCCTGTGCCCGCGGGCTATTGCCAATGCTCTGGACCTGGCCATTGAGCTGCAAGAAAAATACCTGGGTCAGGAAGTGCCCAAGGATTTCAAAATTGCCGTGGCCGGCTGCCCGCGCGGCTGTGTGGATCCCCACTGTGCCGATTTCGGCCTGCTGGCCAGCGGCCAGGATGTATACGATGTAATTGTGGGCGGCATTGGCGGCAGCAAAAACCCCCGGCACGGCCAGGTCATCGCCCGGAGGGTCAGTGCGGAAAAAGCGCAAAAGCTGCTCGACCACATCCTGACCCGCTTCCGGGAGCTGGCCCAACCGCGGGAGAAGCTGGGCCGCACCATCCAGCGGGTGGGGCTGGATCAGTTTTTGCCCCCGGCCGAACTGGCCGAAAGCGAGCCAGAGCAACCTGCCGCCGACTTTGTGCAGTTTCTGCAGCAGGAAGAGGTGAAATAAATGGCTGTAGAGAAAAACAACACCATCGATTACAACGCTCTGCTCCAGCCGCTGCTGAGTATATGCGCGCACTGCGACCAGCAGGAGGCCGGCCAGTGTCAAAAATCGGCCTGCCTGGTGGGTTATGCCCGCAAAGTGCTGGAATTTGCCCGCAGTAAAAACTGCTACAACATTCCCGGCGGGGAAAAGCTTATTCCCCAAAACGATTTCAAACCCTACTATCATGACGCGGTAGCACCGGCCCTGGCCGAAACCTGCCGCCAGTGCAAAGAATGCCGGGACAACCATAACGACGATTGTGTCATCGCCCTGGTGCGCCACACTCTGGAACACTGCGTTTTGCCTGAAAGTGTGGACTACCCGGGCAGCGTCTTCATGTATCTGGCCAGGATCAAAGAGCTCAACCCCGAACTGGCTGCCAGCCTGGCCGCTGCCTATAAAAAATAATAAGGCAAGGGTTCTCCCATTGGGGAGGACCCTTGCTCATTTTCAGGCTTCCTTGATTACCAGCGCTCCTACCGGGCACACCCGGGCACAAGCCAGACAGCCACTGCAACCCGCACTGCCCAGGGGCTGCTCGGCAAAGGTGCTCACCCGGCGGGCAAAACCGCGCCGCACAAAGCCCAGTACCCCGTTTCCCTGCTGGCGGCAAACCTGCACACAACGCCCGCAGAGCACACATTTACCCGGATCATAGAGCAACTGCGGGTGGCTGTCGTCTACCGGCAGATCTCTTTCCAGCAGAGGTAAGTCTTTGGGTCTTAAACGCAGACCCCTTTTTTTGGCAATTTCCTGCAGGGCACAGTGGCCGTTTTTGGGACAGCTCTTGCACTCCAGACGGTGTGCCGCCATGATTAAAGCAAAGCCATCCGCCACCAGCTGATCTACCGCCGCGCTGCGGGTATGCACCACCATGCCCTGGGCTACCGGCAGAGTGCAGGCGGTAACCGGTGCAGGCATTCCTTCCACCTGCACAAAGCACAGCCGGCAGGCAGCCGGCGGATGGGAGTGGTCACCGTCACTGCACAGGTGGGGAATAAAAATGCCGTTTTCCAGGGCCACCGCCAGCAGCTTTTGCCCGGCCCGGGCCTGCACCGTCTGCCCGTCAATGGTTAATGTCACCTGACTCACTTCTCGCCACCCCCTCCCGGCACTGCCTCGGGCGGCGACAGCTTTACTACTGCTGAATACTGGGGTGGACAGGCCACGCGGCAGCTGTCGCATTTGACACATTTGGCCTGGTCAATCACTTTGATGCGATCGGCATTGCTGGCAATGGCCTCCACGGGACAACTGCCCACACAGGCGTCACAGGAACGCTCACATTTATCGGGCAGAATGTAATAGGCAATCAAATCCTGGCACATAAGTGCCGGGCAGCGCTTTTCCTTGATATGCGCTTCATACTCGTGGCGGAAATAGCGCAGGGTGGAGAGCACCGGGTTGGGCGCCGTGCGCCCCAGGTTGCACAGCGAACCGGCCTGTACCGAACGGGCCAGATTTTCCAGCAAGTCCAGATCCTCTTCCTGCCCCTGACCGCGGGTGATGCGCTCCAGAATGCGTACCATCTGCTCGGTACCCAGGCGGCAAAAAGTACATTTGCCGCAGGACTCCTGGCGGGTGAAGTCGAGAAAGAAACGGGCGATTTCCACCATACAGTCATCCTGGTCCAGCACCACCAGGCCGCCCGAGCCCATCATGGCCCCGGCCTGCCGCAGGCTGTCAAAGTCAATGGGAGTGTCCAGAACCTCTTCCGGCAAACAACCACCGGAAGGCCCGCCGATCTGCACCGCCTTGAACTGCCGGCCGTTGGCTATACCGCTGCCCACGTCAAAAATAAGCTGGCGCAGAGTGGTGCTCATGGGTACCTCGGCCAGGCCGGTGTTGACTACCTTGCCGGCCAGGGCGAAAATAGCCGTGCCCGGACTTTGTTCACTGCCCAGGGAGCGGAACCAGTCCGCTCCTTTGCTGATGATATGCGGCACATAGGACAACGTCTTGACGTTGTTGATCACTGTGGGGCTTCCCCACAGCCCGGACTGGGCCGGAAAGGGCGGCCGCACCCTGGGCAACCCCGGCTCACCTTCCAGAGAAGCAATCAGGGCGGTTTCTTCACCGCATACAAAGGCACCCGATCCCTGAAAAACAACCATGTCGAAGTTAAAACCACTGCCCAGGATGTCCTTACCCAGCAGTCCTCTGACCCGCGCCTGCTCAATTGCCGTGCTAATGCGCTGCACGGCCAGGGGATACTCGGCCCGCACATAGATATACCCCTGGGTGGCGCCAATAGCGTAGGCGGCGATAATCATGCCTTCCAGCAACAGGTGGGGGTTGGACTCCAGGATGGTCCGGTCCATAAAAGCTCCGGGGTCGCCTTCATCGGCGTTGCAGATCAAATATTTAACCTCGCCCGACGCTTCCCGGCAGGCCTGCCATTTCCGCCCGGTGGGAAAACCGGCTCCCCCTCGGCCGCGCAGCCCGGAACGCATCACTTCTTCCAGCACGGCTTCCGGCTGCTGCGCCAGGGCCCGGGCCAGCGCCCCGTAACCGCCTGTAGCCAGGTAATGGTCAATGTTCTGCGGGTCAATCAGCCCGCACTGGTCCAGCACCACCTTTTGCTCATAGGCTCCCCGGGCAAAGTCAGCAAAGGTGGGGATGAGATCATTGGGCTCCAGGGCAGCCAGGGCAAATTCGATACAGGGGTCGTCGTTTACCAGAAAATCTTCCACAATCCGCCCGGCCACCCCCTCATCTACATAACCGTATGCCACCATGGGCCAGCCGGGTTTGGCCACCACCAGCAGCGGCTCGGCATAACAATGTCCCAGGCAGCCTACTTCGCGCACCTCGGCCGGCAGACCCAGCCGCTGCACGGTTTGCCGTACCGCCTCCAGCACGGTCAGCGCTCCGGCCGCCCGGCCACAGGTGGCCGCCCCCACCATCACTACCGGCCGGTCCTTTCCGTCCTGGTAACGGCTGGCGGCCTCCTGCACCAGTTGATTGATCCTTTGTTCAATTACTGTCGTTCGGTGCAAGGTCCTTTCCCCCTTCCTCCTGTTCCCTGACCAGCTGATGAGCGAACAACAGGCCATCCACCCGAGTGGGGGTAACCCGGGCATGCACTTCTTCATTTACCAGCACCACAGGCGCCATGGTACAGCAGCCCACGCAGGCCACCCGTTCCAGGCTGTATTCCCGGTCGGGTGTGGTTTCGCCCACCTTGATCTTCAGCCGGCGCTCCCAGGACTCCAGAATAATCTGGCCCCCCTTCATATGACAGGCAGTTCCCATACATACCTTGACCTGTCGCCGGCCAGGAGGGGTGAGCCGAAACTGGTTGTAAAAGGTTACCACTGCGTATACATCTACCGCCGGCACACCGAAAAGCTGCGCCACTTCCTGCATGGCCACAGCCGGAATGTACCCCAGGGCCGCCTGAATCTCCTGCAGGACAGGGATCAGGCTGCCTTTGTCCGGCCGGTGGGATGCGGCCACCTGCCGGGCGGTTTGCACAGCCAACTGTTTTTCTTCTGCGGTCAATTGCACAGGCAGGACCCCTTTTATAAGGTTTTCGAACAAAATAAATATAGCACAATTTTTTAAAAATATAAACAGCATCCTGCTAAACTGCTATCATCCCGGACTGACCCGAAAATTTACCGGTTATCCGCTGCGGCATCTTTACGTAATTACGGTACCGGCCATTTATCTCCCCCGGTTGTACCGGCCGGGGGCTGCGGCCGGGATGGAGCAGGCACCCCGGCTGGTGAACCGGCCTGATCGCCCGTCACCGGTGTCGTCACCTCCGGAGCGGATGATTCGGGCTGGACATTGCCCGGTGCCATTCCTCCATCCACCGGTGTACTGCCGTTGTTTACAGAATTTTCCTCCAGCTCCTGGGCATCTCCCCCGGCATCCTGCTCTCCCGGTACCGGGAGGTCACCGGCAGCGGCGGGATTTCCTTCCGGAGGCAACAGCTGTCCATTACCCCCGGACGGCTGTGCCGACGGCGGCTCGCTGTCCCGGGTAATAGGCTCCTCCGGCTTGTAAATCCGGAAAATTAAATCGTGGAAAATGCTGGCCGGCAGGCCGCCACCATAAAAGCGCAGATAGTGGCTCCGGTCCATGTCCTTTTCATCATAACCCACCCAGACGGCACAGGTGAAGCGGTCGGTATATCCCACAAACCAGGCGTCCTTGTTGCCGGAAAGACCGCGAAAAACGGCGGTTTTGGGCAGCTCGGTGGTACCGGTCTTGCCGGCCACCAGCACACCGGGCACATAGGCCCGGCGTCCGGTTCCCGCCCGAACGGCATTTTGCAAAACATCAGTCATCTTTTCTGCTGTGCTCTGCTGCATCACCCGCCGGGGAACCGGGGCCTGGTACAGGATGTTGCCCTGGGCATCAATAATCTGTTCAATGGCATGGGGCTCGCAGTACAGCCCTCCGTTGGCGAAAGCGGCATAAGCACCGGCCATTTGCAGCGGCGACACTCCCCGGGTGAGCCCGCCCAGGGCCAGCGGCAGGTGGGCGTCTTCGGGTACCAGATCAATCCCCAGACGGCGGGCAAACTCCATGCCTCTTTCCACACCTATCTCATTGAGCAACCACACCGCCGCCGCGTTGCGCGACCACTGCACCGCAACAGTGATGGGAATATCGCCATAATAGCTCCCATCGGCATTGCGCGGAGCATAACCATCGCCATATCGCTGAGGTATATCCTTGATCAGGGAGCCGGGCCCATAGCCCATTTCAAAAGCCGGGCCATAAACAGCTAGCGGTTTAAAAGTACTGCCCGGCTGCCGGCGCAAACTGGTGGCCCGGTTGAAACCCAGACGGGCCTCGTGCTGCCGCCCGCCAATCACCGCTTTAATGGCTCCGGTCCGGTTGTCCACCAGCACCAGCGCACCCTGCATCAGATTATCGGCAAAGCCGGCCCGGGCAAAAGCCTCTTCTGCTGCCTCCTGCAAAGCCGGCTCGAAAGCCGTCTTGATCTGCAGCCCGCCGTTGAACACCAGGTCATCGCCGCCCATATCTTTCAGGCGGGCAATAGCCTCGCTGATGACCTGGTCAATATAAAAGGCATACTTCTGGCTCTGCTGATTCTTTTCCGGCCTTTGTAAATTAAGCGGCTCGGCCAGCGCCTGATTGTACTGCTCCCGGTCAATCAAACCCTGTTCCAGCATTTTGGACAGTACCGTATTGCGCCTTTGCAGCGCCAGATCCGGATTGACATAAGGATCATAAAGGCTGGGCGCCCGGGTCAGTCCCGCTAGCAGGGCACCCTGGGCCAGGGTCAGTTGGCCCACATCCTTATTGAAGTAAGACCGGGCCGCCGCCTGCACCCCGTAAGCCCCCTCACCCAGGTAAATGCGATTGAGATACATCTCCAGGATTTCATCCTTGGAATGAGTACGCTCAAAGCTTAGAGCCAGAAAGATTTCCTTGAGCTTGCGGCTGAAGGTCCGTTCGGGAGAAAGGTAATAAGTCTTGATCACCTGCTGAGTGATGGTACTGCCTCCCTGGGCAATGCGCCGGGCCGTGATATTACCCACCAGCGCCCGAAAAATGGCCTTGATGTCCACCCCCGGATGTTGATAAAAGCGCTCATCTTCAATAGCTATAAAGGCCTGCCGTACAGGGAGCGGAATTTGTTCCAGCTCTACCGGCACCCGGTTGATTTCCCCGTGCAGCTCATACAGGACATTGCCCTGAGCATCATAGATGAAAGAATTCCGGGCCACCGCCCGGGCATCGGTCGGCCGCCCCAGAAACCAGAAGGTATAGGTGAAAGCGGCCGTACACATCAGCACTGTTAGCAAAGCAACCAGCACCAGCCTGCGATACACCATCAGCCTGCCGGGCACCAAACCTCACCCGCCCTTAAGTTTTAGTTTGTGTTAGCAAATGTTTACACTCAGATCCATTATACAAAAGATCGGATGTATCAAGGTAGCTTTTTTGTCTGGTGCCAGAGGTATTTACCGCCAAAAAAAATCCCGGCGCTAACGCCGGTAATAATGTGGGGTATGGAGAAGAGAGATATAATCGAGCTTACGTTTCCAGAGAATCTACAGGTACAAATTTATCTTTTTTGGCCCCACACCAGGGACATCTTTTGGGTGGCACTTCCTCCGGATGCTCATAGCGGCACACCAGGCAAATCAGTTTGCCCGTACCCGGACCGCCGGCCGCTTTGGCGAATTGCTCGGCTCGTGCAGTTTTCTCTTGCTCTTTTTCCTGATTTTCCATCAAGCACCACCCCCTGCATATATTTCTGAAACCAGGGTAAGCTCTCTTTATTTAACCACAAATGTCGGTGCCTCGTGGGACAAAAGGGCCAGCTTACGAATGTGTTGTCTTTCCTCATCAATCAGTTTTTGTACAATCTCCTTGCCGCTTTCATCCACTACGTTCAAAAACTCCTGAAAGATCATGATGGAGTCTTTCTCAAAGCGGAAAGCAACGGCTACCGCCTCTTTAAATACGGTAATGTTCTTCACCAGTTCGGCAACATTGTTCTGGTTGAAAATATGGCTGTCAATGATGGCCTTGATATAGTCACCGTACTCGCCCACATAACTCTCATTGGGAACCACATCTTTGGCCAGCTTCTCACCCAACCGGGTGAAATCGGCAATATGCTGTTCCTCTTCCCCGGCCAGGTAGGTAAATACCTTCTTCAGCTCCGGGTCGTCCACTTTTTGCACCATAGCGTCATAAAAAGCCTTGCCCGCCTTTTCTATTTCCGTAGCCAGACGGATGATTTCCTCACCGCTGAAATTGATGATGCTCCAGGCCATATTGAATTCCCCTCCTGTTTATAGATTGCCGGCCTATAGTCATCACAATGGGAGTTCCCGCCTCGCCGGCCGGACAAAAAACACCCTGTGAGGGCGGGGCAAGCCGCCCCGCCCGTTAATTATCTTAAAACTGTTTAAAGGATTTGGCCAGGGCACCGCAGATGGGGCACTTTTCCGGTGCCTCGCCGTGGGCGATATAACCGCAAACCGGGCAGAGATGCAGCGGATCGTCAGCAATATCGCCGCCTGCCTGTACCACTCCTGCCGCCTTTTCGTACAGGGCACCGTGCACTTTTTCGGCCTCATTGGCAAAGTTAAACGTGCGCAGAGCGTTCTTGTCACCATCGACCTCGGCCTGCTTGATAAATTCGGGATACATCTGGGTGAACTCGTAGTGCTCCCCGCTCTGGGCCGCTTTCAGGTTATCCAGAGTGCTGCCCACCTGGCCAGCCACTTCCAGGTGTTTTAAAGCATGAATGGTTTCGGCCTCGGCAATGGCCCGGAAGAGGCGGGCGACATTTTTAAAGCCCTCTTTTTCCGCTTTGGCGGCAAAGGCCAGATATTTGCGGTTGGCCTGCGATTCTCCGGCAAAAGCGGCCATCAGGTTCTCCATGGTTTTGTTGGACATATTCACTGCTCCCTCCATTACCAGTTCGAATTGTTCTTTGGTCGCACTGCAAAGCGGGCATTTCTCGGGTGGAGCCTCTCCTTCGTGGATATAGCCGCAAACCTGGCAGATCCAGCGTTTTACTCCCGGTTTGGGCGGACCGGCCACCAGCGAGGCATTGCGCCGGTTTTCCCGGTAGAAGGCGTAGGTCATGGGCTCGGCTTGGCTCTTTACGCCGCCTTCCACCACTTCGCCCACAAACATGGTATGGGTACCTACATCAACCGTGGCGCTTTCATCCACCCGGCACTCCACCCAGGCCAGGCAATCTTCAACAATGGGCACACCGGTTACTCCCCGGCGATAAGCCACGCCGGTAAATTTATCCACTGTACGGCCGGAACGGAAACCAAATTGCTGCACCAGGCGCATACCGTCCTTGCCCAGAATGCACAGGGAGAAAAAGCCGCTCTTGCGAATGAGCTCATTGGTGTAGTTGTTTTTGTTGATGCCAATGACCACCCGCATGGGAGTGCTGGTAATCTGAAAGGCCGTGTTGACCACCTGGGCGTTGAGTTTATCCCCGTCAAAAGAACCCACAATGTACAGCCCGTAAGAAATCTTGAACAAGGCCGGTTCAATGCGTTTTTTGTCTTCAGGGGTGAGTTCCCTGAGGGCTGCTACCGCTGCAGCAGCATCCTCTGCTTCGTCAAACAAGTATTCAGACGGATCCACCAGCTCGAATTTTTCCCGGGGTGCCCCGCAGCGCGGACAAAACTCGGGTGGTTCGTCCCCTTCGGTCAGCCAGCCGCACACAGTGCAACGCCAGATTTTTATTTCTTCCACAAAACCAACCTCCTGGAAATCATCATTTTGCTGTCGCCCGGGTAAAGCGCTGGTTCACATCCCGCCAGTTCACCAGATGCCACCAGGCCTCCACAAAAGCGGCCCGCTTGTTCTGGTAGGCCAGGTAGTAGGCGTGTTCCCAGACATCCACACAGAGCAGCGGAACAACACCCCACTGGGTGAGGTCCTGGTGCTTTTCCGCCTGCAGGATCACCAGCTTGCCAAACACGGGATTCCAGCACAGAATGGCCCAGCCCGACCCTTCCACCGCCACGGCCGCCGCACTGAACTCTTTTTTGAAGGTATCAAAGTCGCCAAAATCTTTGTTGATTTGATCAGCAATCGGACCGGTGGCCGGCCCGCCCCCATTGGGGGACATATTCTCCCAGAACATGGTGTGCAGGATGTGCCCGCTGCCGTGGAAGGCCAGCTCCCGCTCCCAGTGCTTGATCAGGCTAAAGTCGCCCTTCTGGCGGGCCTCCGCCAGTTTGGCCTCGGCATTGTTCAGGCCGTCCACATAAGCTTTGTGATGGGCATCATGGTGTAAACGCACAGTCTGTTCATCGTAATAGGGCTCCAGCGCATCATAGGCATAGGGCAGGGGCGGCAGTTCATAAGCCATAACGTTTCCAACCTCCTGATGATTTGGCCATGTTTTTTACAAATAACTACCCGTACCGCAAAATAGCCGCTAACCCTGCTGCACAGCAGCGGCAAACTGGCGGCCGAATTCCCGGGCCCGGGCCAGATCCTCCCCGGACGGAGCAAAGTTCACGCGCAGCCCGGCCACCGGCACTTTCAACTGCAGATCTTTGAGACGTTGCTCAATAAATTTCACGGCTTCGCCGCTCCAGCCATAGGAACCGAAGGCCCCGGCCGGCTTGCCCTTGTTAATGATGGCCGAAACGCCGGACAGCAGCTGCCACACCGGCGGCACCGCATCCCGGTTGATGGTGGGCGAGCCAATCAGGAAGCCATCGGCCGCTTCAATTTTGTCCACCAGTTCGGACAGCGGGTGCATGATAATTTCCAGCAGCTCGGCCTGCACGCCGCTTTCCTGCAGGCCGGCGGCAATCTCTTGGGCCAGGGCACCGGTATAACCGTAGGCCGAACTGTACAGCACGGCCACTTTTGGAGGCGCGGCCAGATCTTTTTCCTGCCGGGACCACTGGGCGTAAATCTGCACATATTTCCAGGGATCCTGGCGCAGCACCGGCCCGTGGGAAGGAGCAATAATGGCCACATCCAGGCCCTGAATCTTTTCGGCCGCTTCCAGCACATACTGGCGGAAGGGCTTGACAATCACATCGAAATAATATTTATAGGCGTCGCTGATATCGCCCACTTCATCGTTGAAGATGGATTCCCCGCAGTAGTGGCAGCCAAAAGCGTCACAGGTAAAGAGAATTTTATCCTCGGGCAGATAAGTGAACATGGAATCGGGCCAATGCAGGAAGGGAGCATTGATAAAGCGCAGTGTCCGGCCGCCCAGGTCCAGATGGTCCCCATCGCCCACCTCGCGGCTGGGAAAATCCCGGTTGACCTGCTGCTTTAAAAATTTGAGGGCCACTTTAGAGCCCACCACTGTAGCCCGGGGAGCATCGTCCAGCAGGCGCACCATGGAGCCGGAATGGTCGGGCTCGGTGTGGTTGACAATAATGTAGTCAATTTTATCCAGCGGCACCACCGCTGTAACGCGTTGCTGCAGTTCCTCATAAAACCGCATTTTCACCGTTTCAATCAGGGCGGTTTTTTCCCTTCCCTGCACCAGGTACGCATTATATGTGGTACCGTATTTGGTTTCCATAACAATGTCAAAGACGCGCAGGTCGGGGTCCTTGGCCCCCACCCAGTACACACCGGGAACGATTGAGATGGCCTGTTTCATCTTATCTCTCCTCTTCTCAAAGCATTATGGCCAATTCTAACAGCCAGGCCTGTCCGGCAAACTCAGGATTCTTTGCTGAACTGGCTTTTGTCGGCACCGCATACCGGACAGGTCCAGTCATCGGGCAGCTTTTCAAAGGGGGTACCCGGAGCCACTCCGTCAGCACCTTCCGCCGGATCATAAACATAGCCACAAACCTCACAAACCCATTTTTCCATTCTTGTTTACCCCTTTCTGGCATATTTTATAAACTTATCATTTCCCTGCCGGATATGCTTTAATTATATAGAACATACTTTAACTTGTTCTTACCGGACTCTTAATCTTTTCTGACAATTAATTAAAAATTCCTTACAGAATAAACCGATCAAAAAACCGCGGGATCGGCCGGAGCCTTTTCCCGCGGTCACTTGACTATTCCCAACACTTTTCTCCACCAGCTGCCCGGTGCCCTGCCCGCACCGGGCAACCTTACCGCTGCCACATCCTCTCCTTTTAAGAGCCGGCGGGGGTTTTCGTAAAACAGCCGGCGGGCGATGCTTTCGCCTCCTATGGCGGCCACCTTTTGGGCGGCCGCACTTAGCTGCGGTGTCCGCCCCCGGCAGGAATGAGCATCGGAAGCCACCAGGTGCACAATTCCCCGGGCCAGCAGTTCTTCCGCCGCTTTTTGCACACTGCGCCCCATCTGCCCGGTCAGGCTGGCTGCCGTCAGCTGCAGCAGCGCTCCCCGGTGCACCAACCGCTCCAGCAAATCCGCATTGACCAGCTCGGGATTGCGCTCGGGATGGGCAATCACCGGCCGGCAGCCGGCCAGGAACAGCTCATAAAAAAGGCTTTCCGCATATGCTGGTACCTGCTGGGCGGGAAACTCCACCAGCAAACTGCGACTTTCCCTGTTCAAAAAAAGGACATCATCCTCCACCAACCGGCCCAAAATGCCGGGCTCCAGGAAATACTCCGCCCCGATCCGCACTTCCAGCTGCAGACCGGCTTGCTGCAACTCTGCCTGCAATTGGGCCCGGACAGCCTCAATGCTCTGTGGAGTGTTCTCGTATAACCCGGGATAAACATGGGGAGTGGCCACTACGGTTACCACCCCGTCCGCCACGGCCAGCGCCGCCATGGCCACGGCGTCGGCCATGGTCCCGGGCCCATCATCCAGACCTGGAAGTATATGACAGTGAATATCGATAAACAAACCCCATCTCCCTCGCTCATTCCAGGCTCAAATAATACTGGTACAGCGGCTGGCCTCCGCAATGCAGCTCTATGTCCAGTGAGGGAAAACGCGTTTGCAAGAACTGCACACATTGTCCGGCCTGCTCTTCGGTCACCTCGGCCCCGTAATAGAGGGTGAGCAGGCCGTGTTCCTCCCGCAGCAGGGCTTCCACCAGTTCGGCCAATACCCGGTGTACGTCCGGACCGCTGGAAACAATGCGCTCACCATCCAGGCCCAGGTAATCGCCGGCAGCTATATCCCGTCCCTCCATCCGGGTATGGCGCACGGACCGGGTAACTTCCCCGCCGACCACCTGGCCGGCCGCCCTCTCCATGCCGGCCAGCAGTTCAGCCGGCTCGTGATAAGGATTGAAGGCCAGCATGGCCGCCATGCCCTGAATAATGCTGTGAGTGGGTACAACCAGCACCCGTTTTTCGGCCAGCCCGGCCGCCTGCCGCGCTGCCAGCAGCACATTTTTGTTGTTGGGCAGCACCACCACCGTGCCGGCCGGAACCGCCCGCACCGCGTCCAGAATTTCCTCCGCGCTGGGGTTCATCGTCTGACCGCCGGGCAGGATCAGATCCACACCCAGGCTGGTCAGGATCTGGCTCAACCCTTCCCCCACGGCTACTGCCACCACCCCCACCGGCCTGGGAGCAGGAGCGGGGGATGATTCACCGCTTTTTTCCCGCACCTGTTCTTCCATATTGCTAATGTGCACCTGGTGCACCGAACCGTACTTCAAACAGCACTCCAGCACCAGGCCGGGATGGTTGGAATGAATGTGCACCTTGGCCACTGCTCCGTCTCCCACCACCAGCAGACAATCACCATAGGGCGACAGTTCCCGGCGCATGGTTTCCAGGGGCAAATTCTGGCCGCGCAGAACAAATTCCGTGCAATAAGTGTAATTGAGCAGAGCGGCCGCATCCTGCACCCGGCCGATAAACTCCTTCTGCTGGCTGGCCGCCAGATCAAAAAGCTCCAGCTGGGAGCGTGCGGCGGCCACTTTCAACGCGTAAACTATCCCTTCCAGCACCACCACCAGTCCCCGCCCGCCGGCATCCACCACCCCGGCCTCGCGCAGAACCGGCAGCAACTCCGGCGTGCGGGCCAGCGCTTCCCGGCTGCGGCGCAGCACATGTACCATTGAGCGGAGCAAATCATACCCCCGGTCCGCGGCTTCGGCAAAAGCATCGGCCGTCGCCCGAATAACCGTAAGAATGGTCCCCTCCACCGGATTGCTGACGGCCTGGTAGGCCGCCTGGGCCCCGGCATCAAAAGCCCTGGCTACATCGGCCACCCCCGCCTGTTGACAACCAGCCAGTGCCCCGGCAAACCCCTGCCAGATCTGCGACAGGATAACGCCCGAATTTCCCCGGGCTCCCAGCAGCGCTCCCCGGGCCACAGCTGCAGCAATTTCTCCAATGGCGCTGGCCGGCACTGCCTCTGCTTCCTGCAGTCCGGCCCGCAAGGTCAGGTACATGTTGGTGCCCGTGTCGCCATCGGGGACGGGAAAAACATTGAGCGCATCTATTTCGGCCCTGTGCCTGCCCAGCATGTGCAGGCTGCCTGTTAGCAAATGGCGAAAATCCTCGCCCTGCAGGTATTCAAAACGCATGCTGATTCCTCCATCAAGAACGCTTCAGCATATTAATTCTTGCTGGTGCAGGCGAAAACCTTTTTAGCAACAATAATTGCCAGGAATTTTCTCCCGGCAATTAGTACCACCGCGTAATTTTGCATTTTGCCATGGCGTTCAGGCATCCGGCACGGGTGTCCGGATTTTGTGTAACGGACAGCCTGAGCCAGAAAGAGCATTACTCCACCGGCAAACAGACCAGCCCCAGCACGCCGGGGCCAACATGACTGCCCACCACACAGCCCAGCTGGCAATCAATCATTTCTACGCAATTAAGCTGCTGACTAACCAGCTGGCGCAGTTCCTCCAGACCCCCGGGATCCTGGCCGTGTACCAGAACGCACTGCAGCGCCGCCCCTGGTCCATATTTTTCCTGCATAGCTGTAACCAAGCGCTGGATGGCCTTTTGCCGCCCTCTAACTTTTTCAAAGGGGTGAATATAGCCTTCCCGCATGGTCAGGATGGGCTTGACATTGAGCAGCGTCCCTAAAAAGGCCTGGGCCCGGCCGATACGCCCGCCCCGCTGCAGATATTCCAGGGTATCCACGGCAAAAAACACTTCCAGGTCCCTGGTCTGGCGGGAAATCAGCTCTATTATTTCGCTTTTGCTGGCCCCCCGCTGCGCCGCCCGGGCGGCATTGAGCACCACCAGACCCAGGGCAGCAGAAACCCGGGTGGAATCTATTACCTCGATCGGCCCGGCAGCAAGCATGCTCCGGGCCAGACCGGCCGATTGCAGCGTACCGCTCATGCGGGAAGAAATGTGCAGGGAAACCACCTCCCGGCGCGCTTCCAGCAATGGCCGGTAAGCCTCCACAAATTCAGCCGGGGAAGGCTGCGAAGTAGTGGAATATTCCTTTAAAACCGCCTGGCGGTAGAAAAACTGGTCGGGCGTAATCTCCACCCCGTCCAGCAGCATCTCCTGTCCGAAGATCACCTTGAGCGGTACCACCGTAATGTCATGCTCCCTGTAAAAATGCACCGGCAAATCGGCCGTGCTGTCGGTGACAATAGCCACTCTGTTCAATACCAGCCCCCCCTCCCGGACGTTATTCCTCACACATTAAACCGGAAGTTGATAATATCTCCATCCTGCACCACATAGTCGCGTCCCTCCAGTCGGGAGAGACCGGCCTCTTTTACTGCGACCATACTGCCCAATCGCTCTAGGTCGGCGTAAGCTACCACTTCCGCCCGGATAAAACCCCGCTCAATATCCGAGTGAATTTTCCCCGCTGCCTTCTGGGCTACGGTACCCCGCCTGATGGTCCAGGCTTTGACCTCATCTTCCCCTACAGTAAAGAAGGAAATCAGCCCCAGAGCATGGTAGATGGCCCGGGCCAGGCGGGCGGTACCCAGTTCCGCCAGGCCCAAATCGGCCATAAACAGTTCCCGGTCCTCCCCGCTCAGCTGGGCAATTTCCATTTCCATCTGCCCGCACACTTCCAGCAGTAAAATGCCCCGCTGTTCCGCCAGCTGTTTCAGCCGGGCACCGCCCGGATAATCTCCGGTCTTGAACTGCTGCTCGTCGGTGTTCACCACCCAGATGACCGGTTTTTCTGTAAAAAAGTTATAATTGCGCAGGGCCAGGCGCTCCTGTTCGGTCAAATCCAGCCGGTGCAGGGGCACCTCTGCCTCCAGCGCCTGAAGGCACTTTTCCAGCACGGCCAGTTCGGCGGCATTCTCTTTGGTAATTTTTTTGCCGCCCTTGATGCGGCCAATGCGCTTTTCCAGCAAATCCATATCAGCCAAAAGCAGCTCCAGTTCCACGGTTTCCACATCGCGCAACAGATCAATGCTGCCGTCCACGTGCGGCACATCCGGATTGGCAAAAGCCCGCAGCACATGCACCAGCAGATCCACCTGGCGTATGCCGTCCAGAAACTGGTTGCCCACCCCCGCTCCCTGGGCCGCACCGCGCACCAGCCCAGGCACATCGCTGCACTGCACCTGAGCGTAAATGGTGCGGCGCGGCCGGTACAGCGCACTTAAAAAATCCACCCGGCGGTCGGGAACGGTAGCCATACCGGTGTTGGTTTCGGTGCGACCGCTGAAAAATTTCGAGGTCTCCGCACCGGCGTTGGTCATCAGATTAAAAATTGTGGTCTTGCCTACCATAGGCAATCCGACAATTCCCGCTGTCAGCAACTCTGGTCTACTCCTTTACACTGTTCTCCTGCAATGTATAAATGTCGGTACGCCGGTGCCTGAGCAGGGGCAGCTGGGAGCGCACCCGGCTGAGCCGGCTCAAATCCAGGCGGGCCACCAGCAATTGCTCGCCTGTGCCGGCTTCGGCCACAATTTCCCCCCAGGGATCAACCACCAGGGAGTGGCCATAGGCTACATAGGAAGCGTCCACATTGCGGGCCGGCGAAGCAGCCACCATAAACACCTGGTTGTCCACCGCCCGCATTCGGAACAGCAGGTGCCAGTGTGCCGGCCCCGTGGTCATGTTGAAAGCGGCCGGTACCACAATGATCTGTGCTCCTCGCAGCACCATCAGACGAGCCAGTTCGGGAAAACGGATATCATAGCAGATGGCTACTCCAAATGATCCAAAGGGAGCCGGTACCACGGTAACCTGTTCACCATAACCCAGGGTGGCCGACTCCTTGACCGAAACCCCGCCCGGCAAATCCACATCAAAAAGATGCACTTTGCGGTGCCGGGCCAGCAGCTGCCCGTCCGGAGCAAAGATAAATGAGGTGTTGTACAGACGGTCACCCTCTTGCTCGGCAATGGATCCACCTACCAAATACACACCGTTTTCCCGGGCGGCCGCCGCCAGTACCCGCACTGTTTCCCCTTGCGGCCAGCTCTCGGCATAGGCCTTGAACTTGGCGGTGTGATAAGGGCAGTTGAACATCTCGGGCAGCACCACCAGGTCCGCGCCGGCCCCGGCCGCCCGGCCAATCATCTGCACCGCTTTCTTGATATTGGCCGGCTTGTCCTCCAGTACATCCAGCTGGCAAATACCAACGGTTACGCAATCCTTTTCCTTACCGGACAAAACTATCACTTCCTGTTCAGCAAGTTGCTCCGGGGCAGGCGGCCCCCCCGTTCCCCCAGTATTATGGACCAGACAATTCCCTGACATAGCGCCCGGGGGGTAACCAGGCAGTGACCGGACCCATCACTGCCCGCAGTCCGTCCCGGGCCGCAGGTAACAGCTGCCGCCGGTGCCGGTGGTTGGGACGGCAGACGGGAAGCTGGAGAAGCAGCAACGGTTGCCGCATCTGCCTCTCCGGGCAAACATGCCGCCCCCCGTACTTCTTCGTCTTTATTTGTTGGAGACGGCAACCGGCCGGTCATGCCCTCCGACCATGGACCGGCCACATAGCCTTCCGGCCGGCTCTCCGGCAGAGATTCCGGGGGCAGTCCACCCCGGTTTTCCCAGGGCGACAGGGTTTTCCCCCGGGCCAGCACTTTGTACAGCACATAAAACAGTATTAACAGCCAGAGCAGTTTCATTTTGTACCCGCGCCACCTTTACCTGCTGCCATCGCCGGTATGGTTCCGGCCGGCCGGCTCGCCTCCCAGGCCGGAGATGCTTTCCCGCATCCGGGTATCGGCCAGCAGATTTTGCAGGTTGTAATAATCCAGCACTCCCAGTCGTCCACTGCGCAACGCCTCGGCCATGGCCCGGGGCACTTCGGCCTCGGCTTCCACTACCCGGGCCCGCATTTCTTCCACCGCCGCCTTCATTTCCTGCTCCCGGGCTACCGCCATGGCCCGCCGCTCCTCGGCCTTGGCCTGAGCAATGCGCTTGTCGGCCTCGGCCTGATCGGTCTGCAACTGGGCACCGATATTGCGCCCCACATCCACATCGGCAATATCAATGGACAATATCTCAAAAGCTGTACCGGCATCCAGTCCCTTTTCCAGTACCGTGCGGGAAATGGAATCCGGGTTTTCCAGCACATGCTTGTGGGTTTCGCTGCTGCCAACCGTGGTCACCACACCCTCGCCCACCCGGGCCAGTATAGTTTCTTCCCCGGCCCCCCCGACCAGGCGGTCGATGTTGGCTCGCACCGTCACCCGGGCCACCACCTTGACCTCAATGCCATCCTTGGCCACGGCGGAGACCAGCGGGGTTTGAATGACTTTGGGATTGACGCTCATCTGTACGGCTTCCAGCACATCCCGCCCGGCCAGATCGATGGCCGCCGCCCGCTCAAAAGGCAGGGGAATGTTGGCTCGCTCGGCGGCAATCAGGGCATTGACCACCCGGTCCACATTGCCGCCCGCCAGGTAATGGGCCTCCAGCTGGTTGACCGAGATATCCAGACCGGCTTTGTCCGCTTTAATCAGCGGGCCCACGATCTGGGCCGGAGGTACGCGCCGCAGGCGCATGCCGATCAGGGTGAAAATACCGATTTTCACGCCGGCCGCTAGCGCGGAAATCCACAGCCCCACCGGAATAAAGCTGAAAACCACCATTACAGCTACCAGGATAATGATCATAAACAGTATTGAAGATACGAAGGCCAGTGAAATAATAAGCTTTCCCTCCTTAAAAATTAACTATTTTCATTCCGCCCGGCGCACCACAATTTTGCCTCCGGCCAGAGAAACCACCTGCACCGGGCTGCCTGCCGGCACATACTCCCCGGCAGTGACTACATCAAAGCGCTGTCCGCCCAGTTCCATTACCCCGGCCGGCCGCAGCGGCGTCACCGCCCGGCCGGTACAGCCCACAGTCAGCAGTGGACTGGCGCTGCTGGAAACATAACCCGCCTCTTTGTACTGGCGGGTGGACAAAAACAGCCTGCTCCACAGGTTGGTCCGCCGCAGGAAAATCACCCCGGCAATAAAGATGCCCAGTGTTGCTACCAGGGCCAGCACCAGCGCCATTGTGGCCCGGGTGAAGTCAACCGTCAGCAGGAGCACCCCCCAGGCCAGGGCCATCACGCCCGCCAGTCCGGCCACGCCAAAACCCGGAATAATAAAAATTTCCAGCACCAGTGCCGCCAGAGCGCTGACAAAAGCCAGCACGGACAACATGGTCAGCATTTGCTGACTCACAACCCCACCCCCGCGACCTGGTTTGTTATCGCCTACCATATTATCCTATTTCAGCAAAAATGTAAATAAAATACCCGGCGCTGGGCAGCACCGGGTACCGGTTGGTTTCCTCGATTAACGATATCGGCGTTTCCTGGCGGCTTCGGATTTTTTCTTGCGCCTTACGCTGGGCTTCTCGTAGTGTTCATGTTTTCTGGCCTCCGCCAGCACGCCTGCCTTCTGGCAGCTACGCTTAAAGCGCCGGAGGGCACTATCCAGTGTCTCGTTCTTGCCGACACGTACCTCTGCCATTCTATTATCCCTCCCTCCGCGCAAACAAACCTGCCTGCATTCACCACATACCACACCTTAATTACCTGATTAAAAGCACCCTTTAATTATACCGCCGATATGCGGATAAGTCAACTAGCCCGGCGGCCACTTCAGCTCCCGTCCGGCCAGCAGGTGGTAATGGATGTGAAAGACCAGTTGACCGGCATCCCGGCCGATATTGCTGACCAGGCGAAATCCATTGGACAAACCCAGCCGGCGGGCTACTTCGGCCGCCGCTGTCTGAAGCTCTCCCATTAACATTACATCCTCGGGCCCCAGTTCGAAAAAAGTCGGAATATGTTTTTTGGGGATGAGCAAGAGGTGAACAGGAGCTGCCGGCCGGATATCTTTAAATACCAGTACGTTGTCGGTTTCATAAATAATTTCCGCCGGAATTTCCCTGTGGATAATCTTGCAAAAAATACAGTCTTGCATCTTTGCACCTCCTCCCCGGCCCAGAATGCCACTTGCTGCTTAACAAAAAGTTTATTCCACATCCAAAGTTAAATTCCTTGTCATCCCGGCGGTATTTTTTAAAAATTCGCCCAGCAGCACTTCTCCTGCAGTGGATCGCCCCCGCACCTCCACAATCCGGCCGCGCAGGTGGGGCGAACCGGGAAAAAGCACCGGCAGGTAGTGGTCGGTATAACCCTTCACCCAACCGGGCTCGGTCGCTTCTTCTTCCACCAGCACCTCCACCGGCCGGCCGATGAAGCCGGCGGCAAAGCGCCTAGCCAGCTCACGGCCCAGTTCAATGAGCTGCCGGCTGCGTTCTTCTATTTCCGCGGCCGGCAACCGGCCCGGCAGGCTGGCGGCAGGTGTCCCCCGGCGGGGGGAAAATTTAAACACATGCAGCCGGGCAAAGGACATCCGGCGCACAAACTCCATGGTCCGCCGGTGCTGTTCCCCGGTCTCACCCGGGAACCCCGTGATTAAATCTGTGGTAATGGCCAGCTCTGGTATGGCCTGACGCAGCATCTCCAGCAGCCCGGCATACCGGTCGGTTGTATAACGGCGCCGCATACTGTGCAACACCTGATCGTCCCCGCTCTGCAGGGGAATGTGCAGGTGCCGGCAGACCGGCGGTCCGGCGGCCAGTTCGTCCACCAGGCGGGGGGAAAAGTCCAGCGGCTCCACCGAGCCCAGGCGCAGGCGTTTTAACCCGTCAATCCGGCGCAATTGGGCCACCAGCCGGGCCAGGTCGGTGCCATCGGCCAGATCCTGCCCGTAAGCGCCAATGTGTATACCTGTGAGCACCAGTTCGGGATAACCCTGTTCCACCAGACGGCGGGCTTCCTCCAGCACCCGGTCCGGCGGGCGGCTGCGCACCGGCCCGCGGGCGTAAGGAATGATACAGTAGGCACAGAAATTATTGCAGCCTTCCTGCACTTTGATCAACGCTCTGGTCCGCTCTGTAGCGGCCACCGCCGGCAATTCCTGAAAATGGTGGCTGTGCATGATATCCCCCACCTGTACCAGCAGGTCTTCCCCGCCGGCTCCCTCCACCATTCCCCGGCCCTGCAGGGCTTCCTGCACCTTTTCCACCAGAGCGGCTTTTTCCTGATTGCCCAGCACCAGGTGCACACCGGGTATCTGCCGCACCTCTCCGGGGGATACCTGGGCATAGCAGCCGGTTGCCACCACCAGGGCAGCCGGGTTTTGCCGCCCGGCCCGGCGGATGAGCTGGCGGGATTTGCGGTCACCCAGGTGGGTAACTGTGCAGGTGTTGATCACATAAACGTCGGCTACCTGATCAAACTCCACCACTTCAAAACCGCCGCGCTCAAAAGCGGCGGCCAGAGCGGCCGACTCGTACTGGTTCACTTTACAGCCCAGTGTAGCTATGGCCACTTTAGGCCTGCAAACAGGCACAGCTCCACCCCCGGTATCATCCCAGATCTCCCCAGTGAAACATCAGCGCGGCCAGTACGGCCGGCCCAGCAGTTTCGGTGCGCAATATGCGTGGGCCCAGCGAAACCGTTCTGGCCCCATAAGCCCTGGCCAGCTCCACCTCCCGGGGCTCCCAGCCCCCCTCCGGTCCCACTGCCACGGCCACAATAGCGGGCGGCGAACCGGTCAACACATTTTTCAAACCGGCCCCGGTTTCCTCCTCCCAGGGCAAAACCAGCAGCCCGCCCGCCGGCAGGGCGGACAATGCTTCCTCCCAGGCCAGAGGCAACCTCACCTGCGGCACCGCCGGGCGGCGGCACTGTTTGGCCGCTTCACAGGCCACTCTTTGCCAGCGGCTCTGCCGGGCCACTGCTTTTTCTCCCGCCAGTTGTACCACACAGCGCCTGGTCTGCACGGGCCAGACCTCGGATACGCCCAGTTCCACCGCCTTTTGAATAATCTGCTCCAGCTTGTCCCCTTTGGGCAAAGCCTGCAGCAGGATCACCCGCAGGGGCGGCTCCCCCGATACAGCAGTGTATTCTAATATGCTGCAGGCAACCATATCTTTATGTACAGATTCAATGCGGGCCCGGGCCGCCCGCCCGCAGCCGTCCAGCAGCAAGATCTCATCGCCCGGCCCCAGGCGCAGCACCCGGCTGATATGCCGGACATCACCGCCCTCAATGTGCACCAGCGGACTGTCCAGCTGCAGCGGCGTAACGAAAAAACGGTGCACCATCCGGACACCTCCCCGCCTCAGGTTTTTCCGGCCGGGTCGCCCAAAGAGCATACCACTCCTCCCGGTCAACCACCCGGCGCACCAGCATTCCACACCCCTGTACTGCCTGCAGCACTTCCTCCTGCCGGCCCTCAATAATGCCCGCCGCAATAAAGTGCCCACCTGGCAGCAACAACCGCTCCAGCTGGGGCACCAGCTCCAGGATGACGCTGGCCACAATATTGGCCACAATCACCTGGAATGGCTGGCTGGCCCAGGCCAGCAGGTTCCCCTGCCGTACCTGTATTTTTTCCTCCAACCCGTTGCGGGCTATATTCTCCCGGGCCACCTGCAGAGCAGTGGGGTCCAGATCGCCAGCCAGCACCTGCGCCGCCCCCAGCCGGGCCGCCGCGATGGCCAGAATACCGGAACCGGTGCCCACATCATAGACCGTTTCTCCGCCCTGGATTACTTCTTCCAGCAGTTCCAGACACATGCGGGTGCTGGCGTGAGTACCGCAGCCAAAAGCCATACCGGGATCCAGCTCCAGCACCAGGCGCCCGTCCTGTCCGGGCGGCATCTCTTCCCAGGCGGGCTTGATCAGCAGGCGCTGCCCCACCGGAAAGGCATGATAATACCGGCGCCATTCCCTAGCCCAATCGCTGTCGGCCACTTCCCGCACCAGCACCTCTCCGGTACCGGACGGCAGCAGGTCGAACAGGGACTGGCGCAGCCGGCTTAGCCTGTCTGCCGTCCGGCCGTCCACCGGCAAGTAAGCTTTGAGCAGGGCACGTCCCGACAGCGATTTCAGCTGCTCATACAGGGCGGGGGCAACAGTATCCGGCCGCCCCTGTTCCAGGTAAGATTGAATTAAGGCGGGGTCTTCAATACTGACCCCGCCGCTGCCGCAGGCTATGCAAATGTCGGCCGCCGCTTCCACCAGTTCGGACGGCACACTGACAGCTATTTCCATGTAATGCAACAAAGAACATCTCCCATTACTTTACCCGATAAAGGCGTCCCTGACCTTCTCGAAAAAACCTTTTTCCACCCCGCCGGGCACGTTTTCCCCGCTCAGCCGGGCAAACTCCCGCAAAAGCTCCTTCTGCTTCTCGGATAGCCGGGTGGGAGTTACCACCTGCACCCGCACATGCTGGTCGCCCCGCCCGTAACCGTGTACATCGGGTATGCCCTTGCTTTTGAGGCGGAAAACCGTGCCGCTCTGGGTACCCTCGGGCACCTTCATTCTGGCCGTACCCTCCAGGGTGGGAACCTCGATTTCATCACCCAGGGCCGCCTGGGCAAAGCTGATTTTTACCTCGCAAAGCACATCATTGCCATCCCGCACAAAAACCTTGTGCGGCCGGACATGGATGAACACATACAGATCGCCGCGCGGCCCGCCCCGCAGGCCCGGCTCGCCCTCACCGGCCACCCTGAGCCGCGTGCCGCTGTCCACGCCCGGCGGCACCTTGACATGAATGCTGCGGGTGCGGCGCACCCTTCCCGCTCCGTGGCAGGTGGGACAGGGCTTTTCCAGCACCCGGCCGGCTCCCCGGCAGCGATCGCAGGTGCGGGTCTGCACTATCCGGCCGAAAGGCGTGCTCTGAGCATACTGCACCTGCCCGCTGCCGTGGCACACCGGGCAAACCTGCGCCTTGCTGCCCGGCGCCGCCCCGCTGCCGCCACAGGTGGTGCACTCCTCCTCCCGCGGTACCTTGATGTCCCTTTCCACACCAAAAGCAGCTTCCTCCAGGGTCAACTCCAGATCGGCCCGCAGGTCGGCCCCCTTTTCCGGGCCGCGCCGCCGCCGGTTACTAGCGCCGAAAAACATCTCGAAAATATCGCCCAGACCGCCCAGATCGGCGCCAAAACCCTCAAAACCACCAAATCCATGTCCGCCGAAGCCCTGCCCGTTAAACCCGGCATGACCGAACCGGTCATACCGGGCCCGTTTTTCCGGATCGCTCAGCACTTCATAGGCTTCGGCAATTTCCTTAAACTTGGCCTCGGCGTCCTGGTCATCGGGATTGGCATCCGGGTGGTACTGGCGGGCCAGCTTGCGGTAAGCCTTTTTGATCTCCTCCGCAGAGGCCTGGCGGGAAACCCCCAGCACCTCATAATAATCGCGCTTGGCCAAGCTTTACCACCACCTGTTAGCGGTCGCCGTCTTTTACTTCAAAATCGGCATCCACTACATTCTCCTTTTTCTCCTGTTGCCCGTCACCGCCCGCACAACCACCGGTGGCGCAGCTACCGGCTTGCTGCTGTTGGGCCTGCTGCTGGTAGAGCAGCGTGGTCAGTTCAAACAGCGGCCCGCTGACCGCCTCCAGCTTTTGCTTGATTTTTTCCAGGTCATTGCCTTTGAGAGCCTCTTTCAATTCCTCCACGGCCCGGTTCACGGCGTCCACCTTGCTCTGGTCCGCCTTATCGCCCAGATCCTTGATGGTTTTTTCGGCCTGGTAAATCAGGCTATCGGCCTGGTTGCGCAGTTCGGCCTCCTCTTTGCGGCGCCGGTCGGCCTCGGCGTTGGCCTCAGCTTCCCGCACCATGCGCTGGATTTCCTCCTCGGAAAGACCGGTATTGCCGCTGATGGTAATGCTCTGCTCCTTGCCGGTACCCAGGTCCTTGGCCGAAACATGCACAATGCCGTTCACATCGATGTCGAACTTGACCTCGATTTGCGGCACACCGCGCGGCGCAGGGGGAATACCGGTGAGCATAAAACGGCCCAGCGTCTTGTTGTCGGCCGCCATGGGCCGCTCGCCCTGCAGCACGTGGATCTCCACCTGGGTCTGCCCGTCGGCGGCCGTGGAGAAGATCTGGCTTTTGGAAGTAGGAATGGTGGTATTGCGCTCAATCAGTTTGGTAAACACCCCGCCCAGGGTTTCGATGCCCAGGGACAGCGGTGTCACGTCCAAAAGCAACACATCCTTGACCTCGCCGCCCAGCACACCGGCCTGGATGGCCGCCCCGATGGCCACGCACTCGTCCGGGTTGATCCCTTTGTGCGGCTCCTTACCCAGGAACTTGCGGATAGCCTCCTGCACCGCCGGAATGCGGGTGGAACCGCCCACCAGCAGCACCTTGTCTATGTCCTTGGGCTCCAGGCCGGCATCGGCCAGGGCCTGGCGGGTGGGTCCCATGGTCATTTCCACCAGGTCAGCGGTCATTTCCTCGAATTTGGCCCGGGTCAGGTTCAGATCCAGGTGTTTGGGCCCATCGGCATCGGCCGTAATGAAGGGCAGGTTGATATTGGTGCTCACCACCCCGGACAGTTCAATCTTGGCCTTTTCCGCCGCTTCTTTCAGCCGCTGCATGGCCATGCGATCCTTGCTCAAATCAATGCCGGTTTCCTTTTTGAACTCGCTGACCATCCAATCGATGATGCGCTGGTCGAAGTCGTCACCACCCAGCCGGTTGTTGCCGCTGGTGGCCTTGACTTCGAATACACCGTCCCCCAGCTCCAGAATGGAAACGTCAAAGGTGCCACCGCCCAGGTCGTAAACCAGGATGGTCTGGTCCTCTTCCTTGTCCAGACCGTAGGCCAGAGCCGCGGCCGTGGGCTCGTTGATAATGCGCAACACTTCCAGGCCGGCGATACGCCCGGCATCCTTGGTAGCCTGGCGCTGGGCATCGGTAAAATAGGCCGGCACGGTAATGACCGCTTTTTCAATTCTGGTTCCCAGGTAAGCCTCGGCATCGGCCTTGAGTTTTTGCAGGATCATGGCCGATATTTCCTGGGGGGTATATTCTTTGCCGTCGATATTCACCTTGTAATTGGAACCCATATGGCGCTTGATGGAGATCACGGTGCGATCGGGATTGCTCACGGCCTGGCGCTTGGCCACCTGCCCCACCAGCCGCTCACCCGTTTTGGAAAAGCCCACCACCGAAGGAGTGGTCCTGCCTCCCTCCGCATTGGGGATTACTACCGCCTCGCCGCCCTCCATGACGGCCATGCAGGAGTTGGTAGTACCCAGGTCGATACCCAGAATCTTGCTCATTTTAGAGTTCATCTCCTCCGCAAAAAGCAATTATTTATTATTTTATTCCTGACAGGCGACACAAACCATGGCCGGCCGGATCACCTTGCCATGCAGGGTATAACCTTTTTGCAACTCGGCCAGCACCGTATTCTCGGGCTGCTCACCCGCCGGCTGCCGCATCACGGCCTCGTGCCGGGAGGGATCGAAGGGCTGGCCCACACACTGCAAGGATTCCAGACCCTCCCGGTGCAATATGTCCATAAGTTGCCGGTAGATCATTTCCACGCCCGAGCGGAAGGCCGCACCATCCCCTTCGGGCGCGGCCAGCGCCCGCTCGAAATTGTCCAGCACGGGCAGAAGCTGCCCGATCAGCTTTTCGGCGGCGAACTTGAGCAGGTCCTCCTTCTCGCGCAGGGTACGTTTGCGAAAGTTCTCAAAATCGGCCTGCAGGCGGGCCAAGCGCTGGAAATGCTCCTCCGCCAGGGCGGTTTTTCGGGCCAGTTCGGCCTGGAGAGCAGCCAGGTCCACATCTTCCGGTGCTGCCTGTTCCTCAGCCTGCCCGGGCTCTGCCGGCGCTGCCGGCTCACCGGCCTGCTCATCCGGCACAGGCCGGCTTTCTGCCGGTTCGGCCCTGGTTTCCTCCAGGGAAAGATCCTGTTCGGTCACTATTACCCCTCCTTGTGCTGGGCGGGTTTATCTTCACGCTTTTTTATGATGGTATCAATGCGTAAAATGGCCCCGGCAATCTCGCCGGCCGCCCGCAGGGCATGCAGCTTGACCGGCGCCGGGTCCAGAACTCCCAGGGACAGCATATCGGCCACCTGACCGCTGTCGCAATCAATGGCCAGACTGTCGCTGTCCCGCTCGGCCTGGGCCGAGAGTACATCACCCATCTTTTCCAGGGGGTTAAAACCAGCATTGGCCACAATCTGGGCCAGGGGACGGCGCAGCGCTTCCACCACACAATCCACACCGTAGGCAGCCATGCCTTTTAAGCGGGCGCGCATTTTTTCCACCTGCCGGGAGGCCGCCAGCTCTATGGCACCGCCGCCCGGTACAATGCCGCCCCGCACCGCCGCCTGCACCGCCGAAGCCGCATCCCGGGCTATTCTCTCCCGCTCGCCCACCACTTCGGCCGTAGCCGCTCCCACCACCACAGTGGCGGTGGGTTTGCCGTTACCTTCCACAATCCAGACCTGCGCCAGCTTTTCATCGTGATACACGCGGCGGGCCCGGCCCAGCCAGCTGCGCAGCACGTCCACATCCTTCTTCAAGCCGGTGCGCTTGATCATGCGCGCTCCCGTGTGTTCGGCCGCCCGGCGTAATTCCCGGGCCGCCACCCGCTGCACCACCATGATGCCCGCATCGGTGAGCATCTCCTCGGCCGTATCGTCAATTCCCCGGTCCACCAGTACCAGGCCTACACCCAGATCGATAATTTTCTGCACTGCCGAGCGGTGTTGCTGCAGCAGTTCCATGTAGCGGGCGAAGCCAGCCTCGGTGGCCAGAGCTTCCTCTTCTATTTCCTCGGGCTGCAGCGCATCGTCAATCACCAGTATCCGGCAATCCTCAACCTCCCGGGGCATCTGGCGATTGACCGGCTCCTTGTCAATGATAATGCCGGTCAGAACCTGGTTTTCCGCTCCCGCCCGGGCAGTGATGTTATCGGCAAATTTATACCCCCGCTCCAGCAGTTTTTCGCGCCCCACCAGGCGGGCCGCCTGCACCACCAGCTCGGCAATATCCCGGTGTTCCCGTCCGGCAATCAGTGCCACCTGCCAAAGGGCTGGATCTTCCATTTCTACCAGCGGACGGGCTTTCCGGCCAATATACTGCAGCGCCTCCTGCACCCCGGCCTTCAGCCCCTCAATCACCCGCGATACGGGTACCCCGCGGGCCACTTGCTCCACCCCGGCGGCCACCATGGCGCCAGCCATGACGGTGGCAGTAGTGGTGCCGTCACCCACTTCCTCCTGCTGGGCCCGGGCAATATTGATCACCATGCGGGCCGCCGGGTGGTTGGCTTCCATCATGGTCAGGATAGTCACACCATCGTTGGTAATCACCACTTCGCCAAACTTATCCACCAGCATGGTATCCAGACCCCGCGGCCCCAGCGTACCTTCCACCGCCGCCGCAATGGCCCGCACGGCATTGGCATTGTTTACCAGGGCAGCCATGGATTCATTGACTTCGGCCCCGGCACTGGCCTGCTGCTTCAAACTCAAGGCACAGCCCCCTCAAAGATTAGTTTTTTCTGTTGTTCAGGATTCTATCTAGCGCTTCGGAAAGCGAGCGGGTCATGCACTCCATCACGCTGACCACCCGGCTGTACTCCATGCGGGTGGGCCCAATCACACCCAGAGTGCCCAGTGGCTGCCCACCGGCCTGATAGGTACCCAGCACCATACTGCAGCCCGACATCTCCTCCCGGGCCAGCTCGCTGCCAATGCGCACCGCCACACCCTGTTCCGGTTTCTGGTTCTCCAGCAGGCTGCAGAGCAGCTCTTCCTGCTCCAGCAGGCTGAGCAGGGTTTTCACCCGGTCCACATGGTGAAATTCGGGCTGGTTTAAGATGTTGAAGACACCGCCCAGGTAAATTTTATCCTCCCGGCCCGGGACAAGGCTCTCCTGCACCAGGTGCATGGCCAGGTCCAGAATGTTTTTATGCTTGGACAGTTCAAAGTAGATTTCCCGGATCAGGGTCATCTTAATGCTTTCCATATTCTGGCCGGCCAGCTTGGCATTGAGCACCTGACTGATTAAATCCAGATCGGAACGGGTGATGCTCTGGGGTACATCAAAAATCCGGTGCAACACCGTACCGGTGTTTTGCACCACGATTACCAGAGCCTTGCCCGGGTCCAACAGCACCATCTGAATATGCTTGAAGCGGCCCACATCCAAACGGGGCATCACCACTACCGCCGCGTAATTGGTAATCTGGGACAAAAGCTGTCCGGTGATCTGCAGCACCTGTCCCACATCCCGCACTTTGGTTTCATAACCCCGGCGAATAATGTTTTCTTCCTCCGGAGTCAGTTCCTGTCGCTGCATGAGAAAGTCCACATAGTAGCGATAGCCCCGCTGCGAAGGTATCCGCCCGGCCGAAGTGTGCGGCTGCTCGATATAACCCATTTCCTCCAGGTCGGACATTTCATTGCGAATGGTGGCCGGGCTCACCCCCAGCCGGTATTTTTTGGCAATAGTGCGCGAGCCTACCGGCTCGGCAGTAGCAATATAATCGGTGATAATGGCCATCAGGATTTGCTGTTTGCGGGCGTCCATTTTCATATCAGACACCTCCTGTTAGCACTCTAATATGGCGAGTGCTAAAGCTCCTGGTTAAAAAATATCACCGCCGCGCGCAATTGTCAAGCATTGCCGGCCCATCAGACCAGCTCTCGCAGCACCGCATTGGAAAGCAGCAGTCCTCGCCCGGTCAGGCGCAGAAAACCCCCCACCATTTCCAGCAGCCCCAGCCGGACGTAGCGGGAAATCACCGGCCGGTAATCGGCCAGCAGATCCACACCGTAACGCTGCTGGAAGGCGGCCAGGTCTATCCCCCGGCGCAGCCGCAGGCCCATCAACAAGGCCTCGACCAGTTCCTCCCGTGGCTCCAGGGGTGCTGCCAGATGGAAAGAAGTAGTACCTGACGCCACCAGGCCCATATAGTCCGCCGGTTCCGCCGGATTGGCAAAGCGGTGTCCGGCCAGATAAGACCAGGCCGCCGGCCCCACTCCCAGGTATTCTCCCCCCAGCCAGTAATTCAAATTGTGCCGGCATGAGTGCCCCGGACGGGCGAAATTGGCTATCTCATACTGCTTAAGGCCCGCTGCCGGCACCACTTCCAGCAGCAGTTCATACTGATCGGCCACCTCGTCCTCATCGGGAAGGATTACCCGCCCGGCGGCCACCAGGCGGCCCAGCGGGGTATCTTGCTCCACGGTCAGGGCATAGGCTGAAAGGTGCGTCACCGGCCAGTCCATCACCCGGCGCAATGTATCGGCCCATTCCCGGCCACCAAGCCCCGGTATCCCGTAGATCAGGTCCACGCCGATATTGGCAAATCCGGCCGCGCGGGCGGCCTGCACAGTTTCCTCGGCCTGCTGCGCTGTGTGCCGTCGGCCCAAAAAACGCAGATGCTTTTCCTCAAGGCTTTGTACTCCCACGCTCAGCCGGTTCACCCCCAGCCGGCGCCACTCGGTCAGCTTGTCCGGCTCCACTGTACCGGGGTTGGCCTCCAGAGTGATTTCGGCTGCCGGGTAAACCGCGAAATTGCGCCGCACAGCAGTCAGCACACTGCCGAGCGTTTCCGCCGGCAGCAGCGAAGGTGTGCCTCCCCCTATATATATGGTAGCCAGCGTACGCCCGCTACAAACAGGCAGCCGGGCCCACAGAGCCAATTCCTGCTTTACAGCGACGGCCCAGCGCCCGGCTGCTTCATCAGAGTAAGTATAGGAAACAAAATCGCAATAATGACATTTGGCCAGGCAGAAGGGGACGTGAATGTACAGGGCCAGCTCATTTTTCATCGTCAATGCTGAGCACCGCCATAAAGGCTTCCTGAGGGATTTCCACACTGCCCACCTGCTTGAGGCGTTTTTTACCTTCCTTTTGTTTTTCCAGCAGCTTGCGCTTGCGGGTTACGTCGCCGCCATAGCATTTGGCCAGCACGTCCTTGCGCCGGGCCTTGATGGTTTCCCGGGCAATCACCCGGTTGCCGATGGCGGCCTGCACCGGCACGTCGAAGAGCTGCCGGGGAATCAAACTGCGCAGCTTTTCCACCAGGGCCCGTCCGCGGTAGTAAGCCTTGTCCCGGTGCACAATGCAGGTCAGGGCATCCACCGCTTCGCCGTTAATCAGTATATCCAGCTTGACCAGGTCGCTTTCCTTATAGCCCAGCCACTCATAATCCAGGGAGGCATAACCCCGGGTGCGCGACTTGAGCTGGTCGAAGAAATCAAAAATGATCTCAGCCAGGGGCAGCTCGTAGCTGAGCATGACCCGGTTCTCCCCCATATATTCCATGTTCTTAAATATGCCGCGCCTTTCCTGCACCAGTTCCATAATGGTACCCACGTATTCTTTGGGCACCATGATGGTGGCCGTGACATAGGGTTCTTCCATGCGCTCAATCTTGCCGGGCGGCGGCATTTTGGTGGGATTGTCGATTTCCAGCACCTCGCCCGTCGTAGTGGTAACCCGGTACACCACGCTGGGGGCCGTGGCAATCAGGTTGAGGCTGTATTCCCGTTCCAGCCTCTCCTGAATGATCTCCATGTGTAGAAGGCCCAGAAAGCCGCAACGAAAGCCAAAACCTAGCGCCTCACTGGTTTCGGGCTCGTAAATTAGGGAAGCATCATTGAGCTTCAGCTTGTCCAGAGCGTCCCGCAGGTCGCCGTAGTCCACATTGTCCACGGGATAGAGGCCACAGTAAACCATGGGCTTGACCTGGCGGTAACCGGGCAAAGGTTCGGGAGCCGGATTTTCTGCATCGGTCACTGTATCGCCCACGCGGGTGTCCTTGACGTTTTTAATGCTGGCGGCCAGAAAGCCCACCTCACCGGTCTTCAGCTCATCCACTGCCGCCATGTCGGGCAGAAAAACTCCTACCTCGTTCACTTCAAATTCCTTACCTGTATACATCATGCGGATGCGCATACCCCGCCGCAGCACGCCCTGCACCACCCGTACATAGGCAATCACCCCTTTGTACGAATCGTAGTGCGAGTCAAAGATCAACGCCTGCAGCGGTAGATCGGCCCTGCCCTCCGGCGGTGGAATGCGCTGGACAATACTTTCCAGTACCTCGTCCACGCCCTGACCGGTCTTGGCCGACACCAGCAAGGCATCGGAAGCATCCAGACCGATGACGTCCTCTATTTCCTTTCGCACCCGCTCCGGGTCGGCACTGGGCAGGTCAATCTTGTTGATCACCGGAATTATTTCCAGGTTGTTTTCAATGGCCATATAAACATTGGCCAGGGTCTGGGCCTCAATGCCCTGGGCCGCATCCACCACCAACAGCGCCCCTTCGCAGGCGGCCAGGGAGCGGGAAACTTCATAAGTGAAGTCCACGTGCCCCGGGGTATCGATCAGGTTGAGCTGGTACTCCCAGCCGTCCCGGGCCCGGTACCGCAGGCGCACGGCCTGCATTTTAATGGTGATGCCCCTCTCGCGCTCCAGGTCCATTTTATCCAGCACCTGCTCGGTCATTTCCCGCTGGCTGAGGGCCCCGGTCATTTCCAGCAGGCGGTCGGCCAGGGTGGACTTGCCATGATCGATATGGGCGATAATGCAAAAGTTACGGATATGTGCCTGCGTCAAAATATCTCTCTCCTTAAATTACTACTACAGCCTGACTTGCAAACCGCTAATTGCGGGCATGCGTCCTTCGCTCACATCTCTGTAGTATTACTATCAACCCGGATAATGTATTTGCCGTAAAATAACCGGTCATTACAGGATTATAACATCCCGGCCCGCAAAAGCATAGCCTCTGACACAGGAATAACCGGCCCAATGCCAGGCCGGTTATTCACCAGAATTTGCGCACATAGCCCGGCCAATCGACCCGGCCCGGCAGATTATGCCAGAATTGCAGCCAGGAAGCAGCGCCGGGGACACCCGTAACCTTTGGAACCGCCAGCAGATCCTGGGAGCGACAGTACACCACAGTGATCCCCCACAGAGTCAGGCCCAGAAAAATACCTCCCAGTACAGCCAGGAGCCAGGCATGATTATTGGTTCGCAAACACCCTTCCCGCCTTCTGATGAGATTGACAGTTAAATATTGTTGGCAGAAAAGGCTCTTTTTAAACACCACCCACCACTAACGGCGCCCCCGCCAGACCTTGAGTACATTCCAGAGCAGGATGGCCAGGGCTGGACGGCGCAGGATAAAATTCAACATAGGCCATACCCCGCTTTTCTTTTCGGCAGATCAGGTTATAGCTGGTATATAATACGCCATCCTGCGCCATTTGTCCTGCCCGGTGTTCAGATATTTTATTCCATCACAGGGTCAATATTCCTTGCTTATTGTCGATTTTTGGAGTTATTTTGCAGATAATCCGCCAGAATATCCGCAAAAAGCTCCCCCGCATAAATTGCTTCCGCCCGGCTGTTGCCGGAATTACCCACCTCCAACAGGATGGCCCCGGGATGCAGGAACTGGTTGTAGCGGCCCTCCTTAACCTGTACGCCCTTAAGCAGCCCCGGATATTTTTTGCCGGCCAGGGCCACCAGTTCCAGAGCCAGCTGGTAGTTCTGCCGCCAACCGGGAAAGGGCGCCCGGGCATCCGAACCGGTCACCAGCAGCAATCTGGCCGCCTTCCGCCCCTCTATGCCCACCGTACTCGCCGCAGCAGCACCAGCAGCATCCCGGTGCACATCCACCAGCACACCTAGATGGGGATAATTCTGCAACAGGCTGCGCACCACTTTTTCTGATTCCAGGTAGGACCGGCTGTAAACAGCGTCATTAATACGGGCTACATGCACCACCCCGATGCCATATTCTTCGTGCAAACGCCGGGCCAGCGCCGCCCCCACCGCCACCACCCCGCCGGGCTGGCCGTTCAGCCTCTCCACCCCGTCATCCGGGCGGTAGGTCTCCCCGGTATGGGTATGATATATGGCCACCCGGACATCTTCTTTTTTTACAGCCAGCGCCCCGGTATCAGGCAAAACAATGTCGGTTCCGGTATTTTGGCCGCTATCCGGCTCAGCGATCACACCGGCCGGTTCCGGCTTCAGTCGACCCGTACTGACCGGCCACAACTCACTGATAATTATTTCCTGAATAGAAAAATCACCCCGCCCAATCAGAGGCAGGAATATATGCGGCCCGGCATAGTCGCGAGAAAAAATATCTTCATCTTCCCCCTCTCCGGAGGAAATCAGCCATCCGGGCATGACCGACCGGAAAAGAGCCAGCGGCAGCCCGGGCTTTTCTCCACCGGCCCACAGCTGGTAGACCAGCCCGCTCACCAGCAGGGCCAGAGCCAGGACCGGCAGCGAGGCCAGAACAACCGAACGAAGTATCCGCACTCCGCTCGCAGAGTGGCCCGGTAGGGACCGGACTCTCCTCCATCCCCGGGTACGGCCGAAGAACAAGCGGCATATCATTTACGTCCCGCCTCCCGGTACAGCCTGCGGCCGGGTTTCGGGCCACCGGCTGCCCATATATAATCAACTATTACTATGCAGTTGATTGGCCAGTTAGTACAAGCCGGATGTTTGGACACCAGTGGAGGAAAATGCTGCAAAGCGCGGGAGGAATGCTTTCCCGCGCTTGCTTCTGGCATCATTAAATTAATACGCTGCGGTTAGCGCAACATGGTCGGTACTACCGCATCAATCAGCCCGATGATAAAAGCGGCGATAATGGCCCCCAGTATGTTCACGCTAACCACACCGGGAATAATAAACTGGGCCAGATAAATCACCACCACCGCCGTAACAAAACCTACCACACCACGGGAGCGCGGTGACACCCGCTCGCCCAGAAGCAGTTCTGCCAGATATCCCAGTATGGCAATCACGGCCGCCGCAATCAGGGCACCCACTACGCCTCCTCTAACACTGAAGCCGGGGGAGAGCCAGCTGACCGCAATTAAAACCAGTGCTGATATGATAAAACGAATTACTCCTGCTGCCAGTCCCATCTGTATCCACCTCCTTTGCATTTCTTTATCTTAAAGCATTTACTAATTTTGCCCGGTTCATACCATCTTAAACCTTGCTTTTTTTACTGGCCCGTGATAGAATTGTGCCTGTTGGGAGGTGAGAAAATGCCTAATGTCAAGTCCGCGGCGAAGAGAGTCAAGGTCATCCGGAAGCGTACGCTGCGCAATGCCAGCCTGCGCTCGGCCCTGCGCACTTATATCCGCCGCTTTGAAGAAGCCATGGCCGGTGCCAACCGGGAAGAGGCCCAGCTCAAGCTGAGAAGGGCTCTGCGGGCCATCGACAAAGCGGTGACTAAGGGTATCCTGCACAAGAATACCGCCGCCCGGAAGAAATCTCGCCTGACCCGGCGCTTCAACAAATTCATGGCCAGCTAACCACCTGTGGCCGGCAACGTTGGAAAGACAGCCACCTGCTCTTGACGGGTGGTTTTTGCTTTACGGGGGGATACATTTGCTTTACTTCCTGCAACTGCTGGAAGAAATCAAAAACGATCGACTGGCACCGGTCTATCTGTTCTACGGGCCGGAAGAATATCTGCGCCGGCAGGCGCTGGAGCGCCTAAAAGAACATCTATTCCCCAATGCTAATCTACGGGAATTCAACCTGACCCGGCTGGACGGCAGCACCGCCAGTGCGGCCGAGATTCTGGATACTGCCACCACTCCCCCCTGGGGGGCCCGCAAACGCCTGGTCATCGTGCGGGAAGCACCCTATTTTGCCGCCGTCGCCCGCAGTGAGACGGACAATCAGTCCTCTCCGGCACCCCGAGGGACCGGCAAATCCAAAAGCCCGGCGAAGGATGAGAATAAAGACCTGCTGGCCTATCTGCAAAACCCCAGCCCGGCCACCTGTCTGGTTTTTGACATTTCCTACTCCCCCGACCGGCGGCGCAGCCTCTACCGTCAGTTGGAAAAATCGGGACGGACCATCGAGTTCGCCTGGCTCAGCCCGCCCGACATCAGACGCTGGCTGAACCAGCAGGCCAGGCTATCCGGCCTGACCCTCGACCCGGAGGCAGCCGGCGAGCTGCTGCTACGCTGCGGGCGCAGTCTGAATCTGCTGTATCAGGAGATGCAAAAGCTGACCCTTTACTGCCAGGATCGAGGCATCATCGACCGCCAGGCGGTGCAGGCAGTCTCACCACCTGCGCTGGAGGAAGATATTTTCGCCGTTGTGGATGCCATGGGCCAGCGCCAGCCGGATCGAGCCATTGACGGATTGAGAAACCTGCTGCTCCAGCGCCATCCTCCCCAGGTGATCCTGGCCATGCTCGGCCGGCAAATTCGCCTGATCTGGCAGATAGCCATCGCCCGCCGGCAGGGCGCCCGTGACCACCAGCTGGCCGCTCTTCTGGACCTGCACCCTTTTGTGGCCCAGAAAATGAGCCGGCAGAGCGGCAATTTTACTGAAGAACAACTCCGCCGGGGCCTTAAGGAACTGCACCGCATTGACGTAGACATAAAAGAAGGCCGTGTGGACTTTGCCACCGCGGCCGAACACTTCATCCTGCGCTTCTGCGCTATGGCTTGATCCTGCCACAAACCGGGCATTCCGGATCAGGCTGGATTTTCACTTCCATGAAGGAACCCGGCAGGGCATCATAAATCAGCAGGCGACCCACCAGCAGATCGCCGTTGCCAGTCAAATACTTGATAGCCTCCACGGCCTGCAGGGTGCCAATCACCCCGGGCACCGGAGCCAGGATACCGTACCGGGCGCAGTCCGGTGCCCCTTCCGGGGGTTCGTCCCGGTAAAGGCAGGCCAGACATGGTCCCCGGCCGGGCAAAATGGTCATCAATTGCCCGCTGTAGGCCAGCACACCACCGTAAATCAACGGCCGGCCCAGCCTCCGGCAGATGCGGTTGAGCAGGTAGCGAGTGGGAAAGTTGTCCAGGCAATCCACCACCAGATCATGGTTTTCCACCAGTTGCGCCGCATTCTGTACCGTCAAGCCTTCCGGGCAGGTAGAGATATGTATTTCCGAGTTCAGGGCATGCAACTTTTGCGCCGCCGAATCCACCTTGCGGCGTCCCAGGTCGGCGGTGCTGTGCAAAATCTGCCGCTGCAGGTTGGACAAATCTACAACATCGGGATCGGCCAGGGTGATCCTCCCCACCCCCGCCGCCGCCAGATAAAAGGCCACGGGAGAGCCCAGGCCGCCAGTTCCTACCACCAGCACCGCTGAATTTAATAGCCGGGCCTGACCGGCCGGTCCCAGGCCGCTTAACACCACATGACGCTGGTAACGCCGGCGCTGCTGTTCGGTCAACATCCCGTATTCCTCCCTTTTAGCCCCAACCTCTCCACCAGATAATCCACCAGCTCGTCCAGCCGGCCCCAGCCGAAAACCGGCACAGCGGCAGCGGGCAGCCCGTCGGCCACCACGGCCAGAAGCCGCCCGGCCGGTGTGACCGGCCTGGCTGTACCGGTGATCTCCGGTCGCATTACTTCTACCCCGGGCAGGCCGGCATGCCGTTTGTAACCTTCCAGCAGCACCAGCTCCAGCCCGGGATCCAGAGCAGCCAGGGCAGCCACCAGCCGCACCGGATCTATGGGATACGGCCCGGCACCTTCCCGGTGGCTGTCATAGTGCCACACCAGTCCCCCGGCGGCAGCCAGCACGGACCAGGCGGCACCCGCCTGCCGGTAGCGCCAGGTGTCCTTGCCGGGCTGATCGGGCGGCAGGTGGCCGTGGTGGTGTTTGATCACAGCCAATCGATATCCCCGGGCAGTAAATTTGTTGATCAACTGCTCCAGCAGGGTGGTTTTTCCCGTTCCCGAGCGGGCCGCGGTAATGCAAAGAAAAGGCGGCAAGCCGCCTCTTTCTTCAAGCCAGGACCTCAATATCATCCCCCACCTTGACCGGTCCGCCCTCCAGCACACGGATGAAAATACCCTCGCGGGGCATGACACAATCTCCGGCCTGGTAGTAGATGGCACAGCGATGGTGACATTCCTTGCCGATCTGGGTTACTTCACCCACCGCCTGCGAGCCAATTTTCAGCCTGGTCCCCACTGGCAAACTGACCAGATCAATCCCCCGGGTGGTGAGATTCTCGGCAAAATCGCCGGGGTGCACATCCAGACCCTGCTGGCGCATTTTTTCAATGCTTTCCAGGGCCAGCAGGCTCACCTGGCGGTGCCAGGTCCCGGTATGGGCATCCCCTTCCAGGCCGTGTTCCGGTACCAGCAAGCCCTCCCCCACATTTTTCTTGCGCATCCCTTTTTGCGGGCTTGTACATACAGCAACTATTTTACCCACCGGCCAGCAACTCCTTTCCCCAATCCATGCTCCACAATCAATCGCGCACAAAGGTACCACTTTTACCGCCACTTTTGCGCAACAGGCGGATATTGCCCAGCACCATGCCCCGGTCCACAGCTTTGCACATATCATAGATGGTCAATGCCGCCGCCGATACTGCCGTGAGCGCTTCCATCTCCACCCCGGTGCGTCCGGTACAGCGCACACTGGCCTGGATGAGCACACGGTCGGGAGGAGCGATGGTAAACTCCACATCCACCCCGGTAATCATGATGGGATGGGCCATGGGAATCAGGGCGGCGGTGTTCTTGGCCGCCATGATGGCCGCCACCCGGGCCACTCCCAGCACGTCGCCTTTTTTGTGTCCACCTGCGGCGATCAGCTCCAGTGTGGACGGCTGCATCACCACTTCGCCCTGCGCCACCGCCTCGCGCCTGGTTTCCTCCTTTTCTCCCACTTCCACCATGCGGGCCTGCCCGCGGGTATCAAAATGAGTAAGTTGCACTGGTCATCCCCCAATCTGTGACATGACGCGCCGTTCGTCCGGCCAGCCGGTGGCAAAGCTGTGCCCCGCCGGCTTGAGCAGCACCGCCCGGCGAAAAAGAGCAGCCAGTTCGTCCGTACCGGCACCCCGCCGGAGCGCGGCACGCAAATCAATCTCCCGCGTATCGTAAAGGCAGGGACGCAGCCGGCCGTCCGCTGTCAGGCGCAGCCGGTTGCACTGGTGACAGAAATGGTCGCTTAAGGGGCTAATGAAACCCACTGTACCTTTCGCCCCGGGTATGGTGTAATAACGGGCCGGGCCGTATCCGGCCGGCCGGCGTACCGGCCTTAAGGGACCATATTGCTTTTCTATAATCTCCCTGATTTCGGCCACCGCTATGTGCCGGCTTCTGGCCCAGCCATCGGCCACCCCCACCGGCATCAGCTCAATGAAGCGCAGGTGTAGAGGCCTGTCCAGAGTCATGGCCACCAGATCACCTATTTCATCGTCATTAAAACCGCGAATGGCCACCGTGTTTATTTTCACCGGATGGAACCCGTACTGGAGCGCAGCGTCAATTCCGGCCAGCGCCTGCTCCAGTTTTCCCAGGCGGGTGATCAGCGTATAGCGGAAATTTTGCAACGTGTCCAGGCTGATATTGACCCGCTGCAAGCCGGCTTTCAGCAATTCCGGGGCGTATTCAGGCAGCAACAGGCCGTTGGTGGTGAGGGCCAGGTCATCAATCTGGGGTATGGCCGCCAGTTCCCGGATCAGCCCGGTGATTCCCTGCCGCACCAGCGGCTCGCCACCGGTCAGGCGGATCTTTTTGATCCCAACTGCTGCCGCAGCCAGCACCAAACGAATTATTTCCTCATGGCGTAGAATCTGGTCATGCTCCAGCGGCCGCACACCTTCCGGCGGCATGCAGTACGTGCAGCGCAGATTGCAGCGGTCGGTTACCGAAATGCGCAAATATTTTATTTCCCTTGCCTGGCCATCTTGCATACATAACCCTCGCTTTAAGCCAGCAGCCGGGCTGGCCTTCGTTATGAAGCGATAAACATATCGCGGTGACAAAAAAACAGCCTGCTAATCAAACAACTGCTGAAAAACCTGCCAGACGGCCCGTACCGCTTCCTGCCGGTATTGCTCATACCGGTGTAGCAAATCCAGCGCCTCCCGGGTGAGGGCGGCACCGCCACCGCACTCGCCACCCACTCTGGTTTCCACCAGCCTGAGGCCCCAGTTTCTTTCCGCCTGTTTGATTTTGCCCCAGGCCGCCCGGTAGGACATGCCCAGTTCACCTGCCGCCGCGCTGATGGAGCCTTTTTCCCGCACCAGATGGAGCAAATGGAACAGGCCGTCACCATATATTCGCCCGTCTTTCTCCAGCCAGAGCTTGCAACCCGGCTTGAAACCGCCGGCTACCATCAGCCACCACCCACCGGAGGAAACAGGCCCACCCGGTCTCCGTCCTGCAACAGCCCGTCGAAGGGCAGGTGCCGCCCGTTTCTCAACACGGTAAAAACCTGCTCCTCCGGAATACCCAGCCGGTGCAACAGATCACGCGGTGTGCTGCCCTCGGGCAAATCCACCGCCAGCGCCTGGCCGAAAGCCACCCCGGAGAGATACTTTTCCAGACCGCTGAATACACGCACCTCAATCCGCATCATCTTCACCTGCCCGGTTATTTGCTGCTTCCGGTAACTCCAGCCGGTCGATCCCCATCCCGCGGGCCGGACCATTTTTCCTTCCAGGGCCGGATGACCATGACCCTATCACACCCGCCGGCTGGTCAGTAAACAGGCCAGGGCAGACCGCACTGTCATTATAGCACAAAACCGGTCCCGGCCGGCAAAAATCTTTTTGTTCCCCGGAAAGGGAAGCGGAAACCGCCGCACCGGGCGCCGGCTTCCGCTACTCTACCTGCTAACCGCCGGTCTCACCTTGCGGGAGAATTAGAAGTTGAAAACGCTGTCCAGTTCCTCGTCGGTCAGATCGAACTTGACATTGTGTGATTCAATGGGTTCTTGATAGAAGAATTCGGGCAGGCGATCGTCCTTGCTGGTAAAGCCGGCCAGTCTGTTGAATTCGCGCTCCACCTTCAGGATATTCTGACCCAGCTGGACCACATCGGCCGGAGTGATGCTGAGCCCGTACTGGGCATTGAGCATTTCACAGATGGTGGGCACACCCTCGGGATTGTCCAGGATGGCAAAAGCGACAAACAGACACAGACCGGTAGCATCCACCGCCGCGGTGGCCACCTGCAGATCCCGGGACAGTTCCACCTGACCCTGCTTGTTCAGCGGATCGACAAAACCGCCCACCTTCAGAATGTTGGCCGTTACGGCATAACCGGCGGTGTGGTCGGCACCCATAGGAGAAGTAGCATAGGTTACCCCGTTACCTTTGCAGGCCCGCGGGTCATAAGCCGGAATACCCTGTCCTTTTACTGCGGGCACGCGGGTTACGCCGAATACCTTGCCGGCCACAGTTGCACCCGAACCAATAATGCGGCCCAGAGCGGTACCTTTGGCCACTTCCTCCAGAGCAGCAATGGCCGCCTGACCATCACCGAAGGAAACCACCCCGGCCTCCATCAGCACACCCAGAGTGCAGGCGGTTTCAATGGTATCCAGACCCACATCGTTGCAAATGTAGTTGAGGCGGGCCACCACATCCAGGTCGCCGATTTCCAGGTTGGGACCAAAACCCCAGGCGGTTTCGTACTCAATGGGAGCGCACACCTTGCCATCGGGCAGGGGGTACACGTTGGAGCAACGCATGACACAGCCAGGATGGCAGGCGTGGGTAGCTTTGCCGCCGCGGGCTACCGCCACTTCGGCCAGCTTTTCGCCCGATACGTTGGCCGCCTGCTCAAAGCGACCGAAACGGAAGTTGCGGGTAGGCAGCGCGCCCGCTTCATTGATGATGTTCATCAGTACATTGGTGCCGTAGGAGGGCAGCCCCTGACCGCAAACCGGGTGATCCAGCAGGATTTTGGAAAACTTCCTGGCTGCCGCTTTAAATTTTTCCGGGTCCTTCAAAGGCACGTCGAAAGTAGTGGGGCTGTCCACCACAATGGCCTTGATGCGCTTGGAGCCCATCACCGCTCCCAGACCGCCGCGGCCGGCGTAGCGGGAAGAGTTGCCTTCGCCATCGTTGTTGGTCACACCGGCGGCCTGCATGAGCATTTCCCCGGCCGGACCAATGGTAATCACGCCGACTTTCTCCCCAAAACGCTGCCGGCAGATGGCGGTCACTTCATAAGTGCCCTTGCCGGCCAGATCGGAAGCGTCAAACAATTCGGCACCGTTTTTGTCTATTTTTACGCCGAACCACTTGTCGTCAGCCGGTTTGCCTTCCAGAACCACGGCCTTGATGTCCAGATTGGCCAGCTTCTGAGAGGTAATACCTCCAGCATTGGCCTCCTTGATGGTGCCGGTGAGCGGACTCTTCCCGCCTATCGACAGGCGCCCGGATGAAGGAGCGCTGGTACCGCTTAATAGTCCTGGAGCAATCACCAGCTTGTTATACTCACCCAGCGGATCACAGGTGGGCGGCACTTCATCAAACACCAGCTGCGAGGTCAGCGCCCGGCCTCCCAGGCCCAGGTACTTCTCCGGGACTTCTTCCATTTTTAGTTCCCTGGTCGATACATTCACTCGCAAAATTTTGGGCATCCCAAACTCCCTCCTTGTTTTAGCAGATGGCTAATAATTCGCTTTCCTGACCGGTCAATCCTGCTGCCAATCAATGAACCCGTAATGAACTTTATAAAGTTGTCCATGTGCAATATCTATACCACAAAAATGCAACACAGGAAAAGCCGGAACGGCAGGGCATTCGGCACAGCGGCTTCCGCCTGCCACCTGGCCCCCGGCAGCCCGCCTGTACCCACAGCCTGCACCCGGCTGTGTCATAACGGCACAATGTGCCATAACGGCACAGCAAGCTGTGCCTCGGCCAGGTGGTGCGCCGACCACCGCCCGGCATAACCGCTACGAACAGTGTGGTAATATTAGTTCGGCCGGCGGACAGTCAGGAGGAGAGAATTGTTCTCTCCTCCTGACCGTGTCGCCAACTCTATTTTGAAAGGGCGGGGAGGCCGGTGTTATCGGACCCCCTACATGGCCGCCTTGTAGATCCCAATCACATCATCCAGTGTGGCCAGACGCGGGTTGGTCAGGCTGCAGGCATCCTTCATGGCATTTTCAGCCATGATCTTCAGGTCGCCCTCTTTTACGCCCAGCTGGGTCAGGCCGGAGGGAATGCCCACATCCTGGGACAGCTTTTGAATAGCGGCGATAGCCACATCGGCGGCATCGCGCACGCTCAGCCCGGCAATATTTTCACCCATGGCCGCCGCAATGTCGGCAAAGCGCTCGGGACAGGCAATCAGGTTGAAGCGGCAGACATGGGGCAGCAAAATGGCATTGCAAACACCGTGGGGCAGGTTGTAAAAGCCGCCCAGCTGGTGAGCCATGGCGTGCACATAACCCAGGCTGGCGTTATTGAAAGCCATGCCGGCTAGAAATTCGGCATAAGCCATCTTATCCCGGGCCACCATGTTCTGCCCGTTGGCCACGGCCTGGCGCAGGTTCTGCGAGATCAACTTGATGGCCATCAGGGCAGCCGAGTCGGTTACCGGAGTAGCCGCAACGGAAACATAGGCTTCTACCGCATGGGTCAGGGCGTCCATACCGGTAGCCGCAGTCAGGGCCGGCGGCATGCCCATCATCAACAGGGGATCGTTGATGGCCACATTGGGAGTGCAGCGCCAGTCCACAATGGCCATTTTGACATGGCGGTCGGTATCGGTAATAATGCAGAAGCGGGTCATTTCGGATGCCGTTCCGGCCGTGGTGTTGATGGCAATAAAGGGCGGCATGGGACGGCTGGATTTGTCGATCCCCTCGTAATCACGAATGTTGCCGCCGTTGCTGGCCACAATACCAATACCCTTGGCGCAGTCGTGAGAGCTGCCGCCACCCAGTGAGATGATCATGTCACAGGCGTTGTCCTGGAACACCTTCAAACCGTCATGCACATTCTTGTCTGTGGGGTTGGGCTCGGCACCGTCATAAATCACGGCCTGGGCGCCGGCTTCTTCCACCATGCCCTTAATTTGATCGGCCATGCCACTTTTGGCCAGGTAGGCATCGGTAACAATCAGGACTTTTTTGCCGCCCAGCACGCGCACCTGGTTGCCCACCTCTTTGTGCGACCCTACACCCATCAGGTTGACCGTGGGAATGTAGTAACCAAATACTTGTTCGCCAAGAGCCATTTAAACCAACCTCCCGAATTTTTTTGTTTATCTGTCCGGATATAAGAGCAACCAGTATGCCAGAAACGGTTTGAAAAGCGACGAGACGGGGGCCCGCGATAGTTACAGTGCGCACAAAGCTCGTTTTTATTGAATTTTGCCATTTATGCAATCTGCAAAAATTGTTTTGGAATTATTTCATGCGACACCGGCCAGTATATTTTGTTATTTGTGAATTGCGCGACTTGTTTGTTTATGGCGCAGCCCGCCCGCCCGGAGCGTACCAAAACAGCACAGCCTGTCCTTTTCAGGACAGGCCGTATTCTTTCATCTTGCGGTACATGGTATTGCGCCCGATGCCCAGGGCCCGGGCAGCGGAGGATATATTGTTTTTGTAGTAGGACAGGGCGCTGGCAATGGCCTGTTTTTCCACTTCGGACAGGCTGGCGGGCTGCTCGCGGGGCAGTCCCAGGCTGTCCATGACCCGCTCCAGCCGCCTCAACAGAGCCCGGGCCAGGCGGTAAGAAGTGAGAATCTGCTCGGCAGGTAACTGCTCCCAGGCAAAGTCCTCCCCCGAGTAAGCGGCCAGGTGCTGCACCGGCTCCGGCGACCCAGCATTCCTCTCCCCCGCTGCAGCCGGAGGTAGCACAACACCGTCCCGGCTTTCCGGCTGAAAAAATTTTTCCCCCAGGTGATGGGGCCTGATCATCTGCCCTTCGCAAAGAGCCACAGCCTTTTCCAGCACATTGGACAGCTCGCGAATGTTTCCCGGCCAGTGATAGTTCTGCAATGATTGCAGGGCCTCGGGCGTAATGGCCGGCGCCGTCCTACCGCCCCGCGCCGCACAGCGCTGTACCAGATGCCCGGCCAGGAGAGGAATGTCCTCCCGGCGCTCGCGTAGAGGAGGCAGGATCAGGCGCACCACATCCAGACGATAAAACAGGTCCTCCCGGAAGGTTTTTTCCTGCGCCGCCTTTTCCAGATCGACATTGGTGGCCGCAATAATCCGCACATCGGTCTGAATGGGTTTTTCGCCACCCACCCGCAAAAACTCGCCTGTCTCCAGCACCCGCAACAGCTTCACCTGAATGGCCGGACTGGCCTCCCCCACTTCGTCCAGAAATAGCGTGCCGCGGTGCGCCAGCTCGAAAATTCCCCGGCGCTGCGCGGCCGCCCCGGTAAAGGCCCCCTTTTCGTGGCCGAAAAGTTCGCTTTCCAGCAGACTCTCGGGAAAAGCTCCGCAGTTGACCGGGATAAACATATGGCCTGCCCGCGGACTGGCCGCATGGATAAACCGGGCCAGCACTTCTTTGCCCGTACCGGTTTCACCATGGATCAGTACATTGATATTTTTGCGAGCAATCTTGCTGGCCACATCGGCCAGCCGGCGCATCACCGGGCTCCTGCCCACCACAAAACCGGTCCGGCGGGCCAGTTCTTCCCAGCCCGCCTGCCTCCCGCCCCCTTCCTGCCGGCTCTGACCGGCCTGAAGGGCTCTTTCGACAATGCTCTCCAGCTGAGCAATATCTTCAAAGGGCTTTTCCAGATAGTCAAATGCACCCAGCTGGATGGCCCGGACCGCCGTACGGGTGGTACTGTAACCGGTCATCATGATCACCTCGCAGCCAGGCTGCCTGGTTTTGATTTCCTGCAAGAGGTCCAGGCCGCTGGCATCAGGCAAACGCACATCCACCAGAGCCACGGCGAACTCCTCTTTTTCCCAGGCCCGGCGCGCCTGCTCCCCGCTTTCCGCCAGCACCGCCCTCAAATTTTTGCGCTCCAGGAGGCGGCGGAAAAACATACCCACGGCCACTTCATCATCAATCACCAGGATACGCGCTTTCTCGGTCAAGCACTCTCACCTCGCCATGGCAAAACCAGGGTGAAAGAACTGCCCTCACCCGGCCGGCTTTCTACCTCAATGGTACCGCCGTGGGCCTGGGCTATACCCAGGCTCACCGAAAGTCCCAGCCCGGTGCCTTTGCTGGCTTCCTTGCTGGTAAAAAACGGGTTGAAGATTCTGGACAGGTTTTCCGGAGCAATACCTTCACCATTATCGGCAACTGTCAGGGTGACCGCTCCGGGCGTACCGGGCCGGCGGGCAGTCCGCACTGTAATCAGGCGTGGCCCGGTAGTGTTTTCCAGGGCATCGCGGGCATTGAGCAGGAAATTGATCAGCACCTGATCCAGTTGCTGCCCATTGGCCAGCACCGGCGGCAAGTCTTCGGCCAGCTCACACTGGACTGCAAGGCCGCCCCGGCTGAGCTGATACCTGAGCAAACTCAGAACCCTCTCCACCACATCGTTGATCCGGGTGGGGGCCAGGGGATGCTGATCCTGACGGGCAAAGGTGAGTAGATTCTGGATGATCTTTTTGCAGCGCAAACCGCAGTTCAAGACGTCCTGCACCAGTTCCACCGCCGGATGGTCGGACGGCAGGTCGCGCAGCAACATCTGGGCATTGCCAATGATCACGGTTAGAGGACTGTTCAGTTCGTGGGCCACCCCGGCGGCCATCTCGCCGATAGCCGCCAGCTTGGCCGACTGCAGCAGCCCGGCCTCCATTTTCACCTTTTCAGTTACATCTTTGATGTGATGGATCACCGCATAGATCTGTCCCTGCCGGTTGAATACCGGGTAATAGTAAACATCCCACACCTGACCGCTGTCCATCTGCATCCGCCGGTAAGCATCGTTTTGCGTCCGGCAGACCTCGTCCAGCAGGCAGACCTCGCACTTGGTACGCCGTCCCCAGAGCAGTTCATAACATTTCCGTCCCTGCCAGCTGCCGGATGACAGGCGGCAGGCGCCTTCCAGGCGCTCATTAGACCGCAGGATGTTGAAATTCAGGTCAATTAAAAAAATGGGATCAATTACCGCGCGGAAAGTTTCCTCCCATTCGTTCTTGCCTCGCAACACTTCTTCGTACAGCCGGGCGTTCTCTATACATATGGCCAGCTGGTCGGCCAGCTGCTGCACAAAATTGAGCTCGCTTTCCTGATAAGCCTCTTGCTGCTGGCTGCCCACCATGAGCACGCCAATCACCCGGTTTTTGACCAGCAGGGGCATCAGGGCCACGCTGCCCAGGCTGAAGTTGCGCACCAGGTAACACTCCCACAGATCGGCGTGCCGGGGCAGGTAATAATAGCCGCCCTGTTTGCTTTTCAGCACCGACCAGAGCAGGGAATCGCCCGGTATGGGCGAGGTCAATTCGGGACAGGCGGGTACGGAAGCCGTCAGCCAGAGGGCCTCCTGACGCAATAAGAATAGCCCCAAGAAGTCGCAGTCCAGCACCAGGGGCAGGCGCTGATAGGTTCGGGTGATCATGTCGGGAATGGGC
>NZ_JBRAJI010000001.1:115699-144390 GCF_052744395.1 Desulfurispora sp.
GTCCAGCACCAGGGGCAGGCGCTGATAGGTTCGGGTGATCATGTCGGGAATGGGCGTATCAATATTGATGTCCCGCACCAGCTGGTGAATGATCTCCAGGCTGTGGTTCTTTTTCTCCATCTGCCGGCTGCGCTGCTTGTAATCCAGATAATAGTTCAGCTTGGAAGAATTGACCCCGGTCAGGTTCTCAATCAGCCGCATTTTGTCGCTAATCAACCGTCCGGGCCTGTCCACATGCATCCCTCCCCGTCTCTACCGTCCGCCCCGCAGGGCCCGGCGGAAGATGGTAGCAATATCTTCTGCCGTGCAGTCGCGGGGGTTGGTGACAATACAGGCATCCTTCAAAGCGTTCTGGCTGAGCACCGGAATGAGTTCATCACTGAGACCCATGCCGGCCAGCGTCTCGGGTATGCCGATATCCCGCACCAGGCGCCGCACCGCCCGGATGGCGGCGTCGGCGGCCACCCACACGGAAAGACGTGTTGTATCAATACCGAAGGCCTCGGCCACCCGGGCGTATTTGGCCGCACAGGCAATGCGGTTGAATTCCATTACATAGGGCAGGAGAACCGCATTGGTTTCCCCGTGGTGTAACCCCAGCCGGGCGTCCAGCTGGTGAGTCATGGCGTGAGTGGCCCCCAGGATGGCATTGGAAAAAGCCAGGCCGGCCTGCAGGCTGGCCATGGCCATGGCGCTCTTGGCCTCCAGGTTGGTGCTGCAGGCCACCGATTCCCGCAGGTTGCCGGCAATCAGGCGCACCGCATTCAGCGCCTGCACATCGGTGAGCGGGGTGGCCGCTAAAGAAACATAGGACTCAATGGCATGACTTAAGGCATCCACGCCAGTGGCCGCCGTGAGCCGCGCCTCTTTAGTCTGCAGGAGCTGTGGATCCACTATGGCAATGTCGGGTACCAGTGATTTAGAAATAATGGCCATTTTAATTTTGCGTTTCTGGTCCACAATAATGGCAAACTGGGAAACCTCGGAGCCCGAGCCGGCCGTACTGGGCACGATGAGCAACGGCGGGAGGGGGCGGGTGATTTTGTTCACCCCTTCATAGTCCTGCACCACCCCGCCATTGGTGGCCAGCATGGCAATGGCCTTGGCCGTATCAATGGGACTACCTCCCCCCACCGCCAGGATGGCATCACACTCGGCCTGCTGGTAGTGGCGCAAACCGTCCATCACTTCACTATCCTTGGGGTTGCTAGTGATGTTGTACCAGATTTCCCAGGAAACCCGGGCCTGGCGCAGGAAAAACACGGTTTTCTCCACCCAGCCGCTTTCCAGCACCCCCCGGTCGGTAACCACAAAGACCCGGGTGGCCCCCAGGCGCAGGGCACTCTCCCCCACCTGGTTGAGCGCACCCAGCCCGAAAATAATTTCTGGTGCGACAAATTTGCTGATATTCACTGTCACTCACCACCCTTATGTCAAACTAATTCGCCTGCTTCCCGCTCTTTTCCTTGTTCCATTTTGATACAGCAGATATTCCCAGACCCCGCGGCAGCCGCTTTATTATTCACCCCGCAGCAAATTATTGCAAAATTTATACAAGGAGAAAGCGAAATCAATCCAGAATTAATCGGTTTTATACAAAAAGCAAAGGAGCTGTCAGACCATGTCCAGCAAGCGCATCATTATTTCCATCATCGGCCCCGACCGGGTGGGCATTATCGCCGGGGTTTCCGCAATCCTGGCCGAACACAACATCAATATCCTGGACATCAGCCAGACCATCTTGCAGGAATTTTTTTCCATGATCATGATTGCCGACATGACCCGCAGCACCATCTCGCTCCAACAGCTCAAAGAGCTGCTCACCGCCCGGGGGGAGGAACTGGGCGTTTCCATCAGCGCCCAGCATGAAGACGCCTTCAACTACATGCACCGCATCTAGTGCCGGGACACCAACCGCCACATCAGACACTGTACAGTAAAGGGGATAAGTCATGCTGACCATAGAAGAAATCCTGGAAACCATCAAAATGGTGCAGCAGGAAAACCTGGACATCCGCACCATCACCATGGGCATATCGCTGCGCGACTGCGCCCACCCCGCAGCGGCGGTAGCCTGCCAAAAAATTTACGATAAAATCACCCGCCTGGCTGCCCGCCTGGTAGATGTGGGAGAAGAAATCGCTCAGACCTACGGTATTCCCATTGTCAACAAGCGCATTTCGGTTACCCCCATCGCTCTGGTAGCCGAAAGCAGCCACGAGGAAGACTATCTGTTGTTTGCCCGGACCATGGACCGGGCCGCCCGGGAGGTGGGGATCAACTTTATTGGCGGCTTCTCCGCCCTGGTGCACAAAGGCTTCACCCGGGGCGATCACGCCCTGGTGCGCTCCATTCCCGCCGCCCTGGCCGGTACGGAAAGGGTCTGCTCCAGTGTCAATGTAGCCAGCACCAAAGCGGGCATCAATATGGACGCCGTCTATCTGATGGGCCGGGTGATTAAAGAAACCGCCGAGCGCACGGCTGAAAAGGACGGACTGGGCTGCGCCAAACTGGTGGTATTTGCCAATGTGCCCGAGGACAACCCCTTCATGGCCGGCGCCTTTCACGGCATCGGCGAACCGGAATGCGTGATTAACGTGGGGGTATCCGGACCCGGCGTGGTCAAAAAGGCCCTGGAAAAGGTGCGCGGCGCGGATTTTGGCACACTGGCCGAAACCATTAAAAAAACCGCTTTCAAGATCACCCGCATGGGCGAACTGGTGGGACGGGTAGCGGCAGAGAAACTGGGCGTACCTTTCGGTATTGTGGACATTTCTCTGGCCCCCACGCCGGCCGTGGGCGACAGCGTGGCTGAGATTCTGGAGGAAATGGGCCTGGAGCGCTGCGGTACCCACGGCACCACGGCCGCGCTGGCCCTGCTCAACGATGCCGTCAAAAAAGGCGGGGCCATGGCCTCCTCCTATGTGGGCGGCCTTTCCGGCGCCTTTATTCCGGTCAGCGAGGATGCCGGCATGATCCGGGCGGCGGCCGAGGGCACTTTGAGCATGGACAAGCTGGAAGCCATGACCTGCGTTTGCTCGGTGGGTCTGGATATGATCGCCATCCCCGGCGATACGCCGGCCGAAACCATTGCCGCCATTATTGCCGACGAGGTGGCCATAGGCGTAATCAACCGCAAGACCACCGCCATACGTCTGATCCCCGCTCCGGGCAAAGGGGTGGGGGACTGGGTGGAGTTCGGCGGCCTGCTGGGTAGAGCTCCCATCATCCCGGTTCATCAGAAATGTGCCGCGGAGTTTGTCCGGCGGGGCGGCCGCATCCCCGCCCCCATCCACAGCCTGAACAATTAAACCAAAACGGAAAAGAAAACCAGCCGCGAAATTGCTCCGGGCGGTAAACAGCAGCAGGAATTTTTGCCTGTTCTGGCGAAAAAAGCTATAAGGTTGTCAGAATATCTCACCGAGGAGCCTGTCCGCCATGCTGCTTGCCAGATACCGCCCGGCAGCTGGATTGCTGCTGGTATTCTTCCTGTTCCTGTCGGCCGGTTGTACCCTGCCCTGGCAGAAAAAAACGCCGGAAAAACCGCCCGCTCCGGCCAGCCCGGTTCGAACCACCGCTGCCGAAGCGCCAGCCAGGGTGGCGCATCCCGCTGCGGCTGCCGCCGCCCCGGCACCTTCCCGGCCCAGGGCAGCCGTCACCGTGCTGGAACCCCTGCCGGCGGTGACCGCACAGCAGCCCATAGAGGTGCGCGGTAGAACCAAACCCGGACTGCAGGTGTTCATCAACAATCTGCCTGTTCCGGTGGAGGCCAACGGCACATTCCAGACCACACTGGAACTTCAGCCCGGCCCCAACCAGCTCCGGATCAATACGCTGGGCCAGGCGGGAGTTCTGGAAGAACAGAAGCTGGCCATCACCTACCAGCCCCCGCCTCCTCGCCTGCTGGTGGTAGCACCGGCCGCATCCGATACAGAAATCCTGATGGTTAGCGGCAAGGCTGCTCCGGAGGACATTCTCTATGTAAACAGCACTCCGGTCCGGCCCGGAAAAGAGGGGCACTTTACGGTTCCGGTACGGTTGAAACCGGGCCAGAATGAAATTACCGTTCTGGCCGTGTCCCCCGCCGGCGGGCGCAGCGAAGTCAAAAAAAAGGTGAGCTTCCATCCACCGCCACCCCGCCTGGCCGTGATTGTCCCGCCGGAAACCAGGAGCAAACAGGTCACCATCAGCGGTATTACCGATGAAAACGCCGTGCTGGTGCTCTATGTCAACGACAGTCGCAGTGAAATCAGCCGGCAGAGCGGTCAGTTCAGCGCCACGCTGCAGCTCCAGGAGGGCTTGAATTTGATCAATGTTCAGGCCATCAATAAATGGGGCCAAAAAACCGAATACAGCTCCACCATTTATTGCAACCTGACCGGTTAGCAGATTTTATTAATTCTTTACAGAGGCATGGTTATGAGAAAACTGGTTTTGATTATCTTGATTTTTGCCGCCTGTCTGGGCAGCAGCGGTTTCGGCTGCAGCAGCAAGAATACCGCCGCCGGTGATGTGCGCAACCTGCTGGCCGCCTACCGCCAGTCCATGATTACTTATTACCAGATTAAAAGTCTGGAGGACAGCGCCGCCCTGCCGGTCACGGTCAATGATTACCTGGCCCGGCTGGAAACCGCCCAGAGCCAGCTCACCCGCCTGCAGGAATACGCCACCCAGATTAAGGATGCCCGGCAGGCCGGGGAACTGGCCAATTTCCTGACGCTGGCTCGCAAAAGAGAAGAGCTCACCTTAAAATATCTGGAAGACATCAAAAAAGACCTGGATTACCGCAACAGCAACCCGGAAGCCAGTGTGGACATCAACCAGTACATTCTGAATATACCCCGCGATTTACTGGATCTGGAATACAAGATCGCGGAAAGCACCCGCCGGCTGGAAGCACTGCTGGGCGGTTGATTGCCGCATTTGAGGTGACCAATTTTGCCCCCCCGAGAAAACAAAATGGCGGCATGGCCCGGTTTACTGCTGCTTTATATCTGCCTCTGCCTGGTTTTTCCTGCAGACGCGCTGGCCGGCCGCCTGCTCCCTCTTCCCGGAGCAGATCAGCACCCGCAACCTGCAACCCGGGACAGCAGCATAGCCCCCCGCGACAACCGGGTCATAGTGCTCACCTACCATCACCTGGTGCTGGCGGCCGACCCGCTGCAGCCCAACCCCATGGCTCTGCCGGTCAGCGAGTTTGCCTGGCAAATGGGTTACCTGCACCAGAACGGGTTTCAATCCATTACTCTGCAACAGTTGCAGGCCTATCTGCGCGGTGAGCTGGACCTGCCTGAAAAGAGCGTCCTGATTACTTTCGATGACGGTTACGAGTCCAATTACCTGTATGCCGCCCCGGTCATGGCCCGCTACCGCATGCACGGGGTGATTTTCCTGATCGGCCAGCCCATTCTGACCAATCCGGTGACTGGCCTGCCCGCTCTGCCTCATTTGACTGGCCTGCAGCTGCAACGGCTGCAACGTTCGGGATACTGGGAATTCGGCTACCACACCTACAACCACCATTACCAGGTCAACGGAAAATCGGTACTGCTCAGCCTGACGGCACAGGAACTGCAGCAAGATCTGCAGAACTTCCAGCAATTGATGAGCAGTTTGCAGCTACCCCCCTGCCGGGCGGTGGCTTACCCCTACGGGCAATACAACCGGACTGTATTGGAAGAGGTCGAACGCCAGGGCTACACCCTGGGCTTTACGGTCACACCGGGGGTCATCCGCCCCGGCCAGAACCCGCTGCTGCTGAGCCGTTTCACCATCAGCAGCCTGCTCACCCGGCAACAGTTTCAAGCATTGCTCAACAGGCAGGTGTCCTGAGTGTCTGGTTACAGCGATTTGCTTCCCCTTTTGTTGGGCGGGCTGAAACCGCCCGTCAGCATACCGCAAACTGCCCGGCCGGCGCCCGACGCCGACGCCGGCCGCCGGCCGGTGCCGGAATTCGCGGCGCTGCTGTCTTTGCTGCTGTCAGACGGTGAGAACAATGGTGCAACTTCCTCCCTGGTAAGCGCCATGCTCTTGCGGGCCGCTGTGGCAGCGGGAGCTCCCCTCCCCGTACACCCGGCCACTGTTTCCGCTCTGCCGCCAGCCATTGTGCCGGGCCGAAACGGTGGAGCATCATCCCGCACCGCCCTCCCCAACACTACCGGTACAACCCGGACCGGCACATCCTCCGCTTCGCCCGCTGCCGGCCCGGGTTACTGGGAAGAATTGTTCCAGGAGGCGGCCGCCAGGTACGATCTTGATCCCGCCCTGCTCAAAGCGGTGGCCCGGGCCGAATCATCTTTCGACCCGCAGGCGGTTTCCCCGGCGGGAGCGGCCGGCCTGATGCAGCTCATGCCCGCCACCGCCCGGGCTCTGGGCGTGACCGACGTTTTTGATCCGCGCCAGAATATACTGGCCGGCGCCCGTTACCTGCGCCAGCTGCTGGATCGTTTTGCCGGCGATCTTCCCCTGGCCCTGGCCGCTTACAACGCCGGTCCCGGGGCTGTAGAGCGACACGGCGGCATCCCCCCCTACCGGGAAACCAGACAGTATGTCAGCCGGGTACTTAAGTTTTGCCAGTTATATGCCTGACCGGTGGTGGTGACTATGGCCAAACACCGCCCCCTGCCCTGGCTGGCGGCGTGCTTTGCCGCCGGGGATGCGCTGGCCCTGCACCGGCCCGCTCTGGCCGACAAATTACTCCTTTTGGGCTGGCCACTGGCCCTGGCTGCCCTGCTGCTGGCCGGGCTATTTTTATACCAGCGTCGCCGGATAACCGACGCGGTATTTTTGGCACTCTTCCTTTTTCTGGGTACAGTTTGGGGCGTTTGCTTTACTCCCCAGCCCGAACCTGCCCTGCTTACCCTGCCGGAGGGACAGTACCGGGTTACCGGAATTGTGGCAGGTGAGGTCGTCAGTAAAGACGGACAAAGCGTTTACCTGCTGCAGGTAAAGGAGCTGGCCCGACCGGACGGCTCCCGGCAGCTACCCGGCCGGGGTAAACTGCTGATCCGGCAGGCAGCGAAGGAACCGCTACCCGCTTACGGCAACCTGATAGAACTGAGCGGCTTTCTCTACCACCCTCTGCTGCCGGGCAACCCCGGGGGCTTTGATTATGCTGCTTACCTGCAACGCCAGGGCATCAGCGGTATCATGAAAGTTGGCCGTACCAGCCCGCCCCGCCTGCTGGACAGCGGCTCATCCCCGGTCCAGCGGGCCGGACGTCTGCTAGGGCAAGTCAAACAGCTCCTGCTGCAGGTGAATAATCAGTGCCTGCCCGGACGGCATGCCGCTCTGTTAAACGGCATTTTGCTGGGCAGCCGGGCCCAGATTGATGCCGAGCTGAACCTGGGCTTTCAACAGACCGGTCTGGCCCATCTGCTGGCTGTCAGCGGACTGAACGTGGCCCTCCTCCTGGCCCCCTGCCTGGCCGTCCTGCACTGGCTGGGCATGGGCCGGCAGGGGCAGCTGCTGGTTTCCCTGCCTTTGCTGCTCGTGTACTGCCTGCTGACCGGCCTGTCCGCTCCAGTGGTACGGGCTTCCCTCATGACAGCCATCTTGCTGGGCGCCCGCGCTTCCCACCGCCCGTCCGACTGGCCCAGCGCGCTGTCCGCTGCCGCCTGGCTGATTCTGCTCATCTGGCCGCAGGCTCTGGTCGACCCCGGCTTCCTGCTCACCATGGCTGCCACCTGGGGTCTGCTGGCCCTCACCCCCCTGCTGCAAGAAGTGCTGGAGCAATACCTGCCCTCCCCGCTAGCCCTGACCCTGGCCGTGTCCCTGGCCTGCCAGCTGACCACCTGGCCGCTGGTGGCCTGGTACTTCAATCTTTTTACGCCGCTGGCTGTCCTGCTCAATCTGGCGGCGGTTCCCCTTACCGGCCTGCTGGTCCCCTGGGGCATGGCCGTCAATTTGCTGGGGCTGGTTTCCCTGCCTCTGGCCCACCTGCTGCACATATTTACCGCCCTGCAGCTGGATTTGCTGATTGGCCTGATCAACCTGGGCCGCACCCTGCCGCTAGCCTATTTTTCCCTGCCCTCACCCCCGTACGGGTTGCTGGCCGGCTGGTATGGCTGGCTGGGCCTGCTGCTGGCTCCGGCGGACTGGCACCGCTTCAGCCGTTTGCGCCGGCCCCTGCTCGCTTGCGGCGGCCTGCTGCTGATCTTGTTGCTGGCCGGCCAATTGCTGGTCAGCCCCGCCCCGTCCCTGCATTTCCTGGATGTAGGACAGGGCGACTCCTGTCTGATCACCCTCCCCGGCCAAACCATACTGGTGGACAGCGGACCGGAACAGTCCGGCCGGGAAGTAACCGCCTATCTCCGTCGCCTGGGAGTAAACCGTCTGGACTGGCTGGTGCTCACCCATCCCCATGCCGACCACTACGGCGGGGCGGCCGAGGTGCTGCGCAATTTCCCCATCCGGGCCGTACTGATACCACCGCTGCCCCCGGCAATGAACGACCTGGAGCCAGGCTTTATCCAACTTCTGGCTCAAATAAAAAAAGCCGGCCTGCCCCTTTATACCGCCCGGCCGGGGCAGTGGCTGTACAAAACGCCGGCCGGGAACATCACCGTTCTTTACCCCGGACCGGCGCTATTAACAAACACTCGCTCAGATGCCAACAATCTGTCGGTGGTCCTGCGCCTTTCCTGGCACGGACTGACCGCTCTGCTCACCGGTGACATTGAAAGGGAGGCCCAGCGTGCCCTGCAGGAGCAATATCCACCCGATCTGCTGGTCGCCACCCTGCTTAAAGTGCCCCACCACGGCAGCCGCTACCAGGAAGAAGCGTTTATCCGGGCTGTCCACCCCGCAGCGGCCGTCATCCCGGTCGGCCGGCACAACCCTTTTGGCCATCCGGCCGGGCAGACCCTTCAGATCCTGCAGTCTCTAAACAGCACCATCTACCGCACCGACCGGGATGGAGCGATTATATTGCAGTACCGGCGCAATGGCTGGACAATCAAAACCGGACGCTCTGGCCTTATTCCACATCCTTAAATCTAATCATGGGACACTTTTTACACACATGCAGGCCGGGCCATTCCTGGCCGGGAGACCCCAGCATGGAAGCTCCACCATACTGGGCGGTGCGCCTGAGCAGTTGCTTAACCAGGGCTCCCATGTCCCCGCCGGGGATAAACAGGTTCACTTCCCCCTTCTCGGTTTTGCCCGAAGTGTAGCTACCCGCACACATGGTGTTCATATTGGGTTTTTGCTCATTGTAACACCAGACCATACCTCCGCAAACCGCCGAGTTGATTGTATGGTTGAACTGCAAACTGGGTACCCTTTTGGCACCGATATAGTCGTTCAAAATATGGTACGCCTGCAGGGGATTGACCACCATGAAAACCACATCGGGGGCGACAGGCGTGCGGCCCAGCGGCGCGGTCATAAAACCTTTGAGCTTGCCCAGAGGCAACATGGGCTTGGCCAGCAAACACTCCCTGGCCAGGTCCCAATCCGCGGTATACTTGACGTGCCCCTCCACTTCTTCATCGCTGGCCGGGCGCATACCCAGACAGGTTTTGGCATTGCCGCACAGCAAGTGATCTTCCCTGGCCTTAACTATATGGTTATTCATCCTGGAAGCCAGGGCGATCTGGCAAAGCGTCATCTTGGCCCCCGGTACCTTTTCCGCCGGAAAATTATCATATTCTTGCTCGTCCCAAAAAAACTTTACCGCTACAGGGTGATAATCCAGCTTGTAAAGGTACTCCAGAGCGTCCGCCATTTTAGCATAACTCAGCTCATTTTCTTGCACCAGCGCATCGATATTCAACAACATACCCTGATCCTCTCCCGGTAAAATATTTTTATTACAGCATATCAGATGCATGACACCTCTGTTGTCTCTAGTAAGACACTGTTCATGTCTTGCTGATGACATTTGATATGTCATCTATCTGACATAGACAACCTGATTACCCAATGCCCAGCCGCTGTATTTGACATAAAATATGTCTCCTCCAGGACATCGCTGGCCAATAAAAAATCCTGTTCTCCTTCCCCCGACAGGAGAAAGCGCCGAACAGGATGCAGATCTCAATTAACACAAATCAAGTCGCAAATCTGGACAAATTTTTTCTCGCCAATTCCCGAGACCTTTTTAATATCTTCCACACTGGCAAAGGGGCCATTATTCATCCGGTAGTCAATTATGCGCTGCGCCAGAGCGGCTCCGATACCGGGCAGGGATTCCAGTTCGGCCGCAGAAGCAGTGTTGATGTTTATCCGCCCGCTCTGTCTGCCCGATAATACTGCCGGCAATTGCTGTCCACCAGCATTAATGCCACTGCTGGCCAGAAGTCCACCAGTCGAACTGCCCCCGGCCGCAGTACCCGGCTGCCCGACCGCACCCCCCGCCGCTGCCGTAAATGGATTGCGCAGCTGGTTTCCATTGCCTCCATCTCCCCCTCCGGTTCCCATGGCCCGCTGTGGCACCAGCAGACGCTGTTCGTCTTTCAGCTTTGCCGCCAGATTCAGGCTGTCCACGTCGGCACCGGGTAACAGCCCCGCCTTGTTCAGCAAGTCTTCCACCCGGCTGCCAGCCGGCAGGTGGTACACGCCGGGCTTTTGCACCGCACCGCTTACATGCACCACCACTTCACTGCCGCTTCCCGCAGCATTCCCGGATGGGAGCGTTGCTCCCGGCTGTCCGGCCGCTGCCAGTTCATTATCCGGCTGCCAGTTAGACTGGCGCCAGGTGGCATACTGATAACCACCAATAAATACCAGCAGGGCAGCAATCGCCAGTATGGCTACCTGCTGTTTGCGCGTGAAAGAAAACACCCTTCTCACCCGGCATTTTTTTGTCAAATATTATAGCAAATGTTGCCAGCCGGGGCCACCGCAAAATACTTCCGCCAGCCCTTTATTCGCTGTCCAGCTCATTGATAAAGAGCTGCCCGGCACAGTTCATGGTGGCCAGAAATACCCGTCCGGCGGAAAGACCCATTCCGGACAGTTCGCGCTCCAACCACTGCAGATCCCGGCCGGCCTGGCGCAAGTTTTCCTTGATCACGGTGCCGTCCATAACCAGCACCACCGGCAATCCCTCCCGGGGCGGGGCGATTCCCAAATCGGCCGGTGTGAGCGGCCGGCGGTGCGACCGGGGCACCACGCTAAGGCGGCCGGAAGTTTCCAGCACCCCTGTTTCCACATCGGCCACGTCGGGATAACCCCTTTCCCGCAACTGCGCCATTAAATCGTCCAGATTGTAGCGAGCCCGGCGCAATTCCCTTTTCAAGATCCGTCCCTCTTTAATCACAATCTGGGGCTGACCGTCCAGCAACCGGCGCAACCGGTAACTGTGCAGGGCGGCAAAAGAAAGGACAATCTCCAGCAGAGCCAGGATCAAGAGCGGCAGAATGCTGTGCCAGAGCGGCAGGTTGGGATACTGCATGGGCATGGTGGCCAGTTCGGCCAGAACGATGGCCACCACAAAGTCGAAGGGCGAAAGTTGCCCGATACCCCGTTTGCCAATAATACGCACAATGATCAGCACAATAATGTAAACCAGCACGGTCCGCCAGATGGTTTGCCACATCGGTCATCACCGGTATCTATTGTCCCTCCGGCCAGGCCTTTTTAACAATAACGGCACCGCAGCTATTAATTCCCGCACATAGCAATTAAAGGCATAAAAAAGAGCCAGTAAACTGGCCCGTCAATATAGCGGTTGATAAGTTGTTCAATGTAACATACCCGGCACTACGCCGCTAATCAGAATATTCTGCAGCCGCTGCAACCTGGCGTCCTGCGGCTTTTTCTCCAGGGCGTGCATGACCGAAATAGCCAGGTCGTCCAGCCCGCGGTGGGCCTGACGGATGAACAGAGCATGGGGCAACAGTTCCTGCTCTTCCTCACCCCCGCAATTGGTGCAGCTCAGACATTCCTGGGACCAATCGGTAAACAGGGCCAGATCCTGCTTCTCAATCAAGTGCGGGATCAAATCCCACATCTCGGCGGTCAGGCCGATCAGCACGGTCCGGCCGTCTTCCCAGCTGACACTCAGCGTCACCAGGTACTCGTCCTCCCCCAGATCGACCAGATCCCACCCGTACCAGTAGTTAATGTCCTCACCAGTACAAAACCGTTCATACAAATTGCGCAATTGCTCATTCAGACCGGAAACCATAAAAACCATGCCATAATCCCATTCGCCCACAAAATCGGGAAAGAATATTTCGGCCATCTCTCTTCCTCCCCCCAACCCCTGTACAACACATACCACTGTGCCAATATCATATAAACTTAATCAAAAAAAGTCCAGTAAAAAATGCCCAGACAGTATGGTATATTAAGTAAAAAAGGCTGGTGATCCCCTCCGTGCTGATGCGTTCCGTGCTTTTTGTACCGGGTAATGATGAAAAAAAGGCGGCCAAAGCACTAACCTCACAGGCCGATGCGGTTACGCTGGATCTGGAAGATGCGGTTGCCTTTCACTGCAAGGAACAGGCCCGCCGCACTGTGTGCCGCATCCTGGAAAAAGAACCTGCCCGCCCGGTCTTCATCCGGGTTAATGCCGCCGACTCCCCCCACATTCTGGCCGACCTGCAGGCCGTGGTGGGCCTGCCGGTGCGCGGCCTGATGCTGGCCAAGACCGGCAGTGCCGAACAGGTAGGCAAGGTTTCCTGGCTGCTGGGCCTGCTGGAAGAAGCGTCCGGACTAACCACGGGCACCATCTCCCTGATCCCCTTCCTGGAAACCAGTGCCGCGCTGTACCAGGCCCGGGAGATCGCGGCCGCGGATAGAAGGGTGCTCACCCTGGCCCTGGGCGGAGTGGATCTATCCCAGGAGTTGGGACTGAATTACCCTCCCGAAAGCGCCGGGCTGCTTTTCGCCCGCAATGCGCTGGTAACGGCCTGCGCCGCAGCCGGGTTGTTACCTCCCCTGGACACTGTCTGGCCCCACCTCCGGGACACGGCCGAACTGACCGAAGAAGCCAGGCTGGCCCGCCGCCTGGGTTTTGGCGGCAAACTGCTCATCCATCCCGCCCAGATCGAACCGGTCCACCAGGCCTTTTCCCCCACGGCGGCAGAAATTGCCTACGCCTACCGGGTAGTGAAAGCCTTTGAGCAGGCCGAAGCCAGCGGCAGGGCGGTCATTCAACTGGACGGCAAAATGATCGAGTATCCGGTAGTACGCCGCTACCGGCGCCTGCTGGAAATCCATTCCCCGCAATAGCCTTCCACAGCGTAAAAAGCGGGATGTTTGTATCAAACATCCCGCTACCAGCCCTGCCCATCGCGGCAAAGCTGTTACATTAAATGATTTTAATACCGGTAGCCTTGAGGATAATAGCCCCGAAAGTGTAACCAATACCAATATAGGTCAGTACAACCGCCAGGAAACCTTTCAGGTACTCGGCTTTGACATATTTGGAAAGCACAGGCCCCAGGTAGGAACCGATAATCACGCCGGCCAGTTCAAAGCTGAGCATGGCCCAGTCCAGGTTGCTGCCCATTTTGATATAGTTGGCAATGCTGGTGGCCGAAGAAACCAGGATGGACAGCACCGACGTACCGGCCACTACGAACATGGGAAAGCCCAGAATGCTGGTCAGATAGGGCACCAGCAGGAAACCGCCGCCCACACCCAGAGCGGCCGAAATAATCGCTACGACCATACCGGCCAGGAAGGGGGAGATGGCATTATAGCGGAAGGTCTCGCCGCCAAAGGTGAATACGTTGCTCCCCAGGCCCATCTGCTGAAACTGCACGCCAATTTCTTTCAGCTCATTGAGCTTGCCGGCCGCTTTCAGTTCCTTCACCTTGTCTTCAAAAGCCTTGTTGGCCTTTTTAATGGCCTTTTGTTTTTCCTTTACCGAGGGCATCATTTCATACCACATCCGGCCGGCTATAAACAGGGTGATGGCACCAAAAAAAGGCTTGTAGGACTTCATATCGGGCAGGTAAGTGTGGGAAAGCCAGGAGCCCAGCAACGCCCCGATAATGCCGCCCACACCCAGGGCAATGGCCGCCGGCACTACCAGACGGCGCTCCCGGAAATACAGCGGCGCCGCTATTACCGGGCTGACCAGGGTAAGCATCTGGTTCATGGGCTTGACTATATTGGCCTTTTTCATACCAAAAATAGAGATGTGTCCCACACCGGCCAGAATACCGCCGGCCGCTCCAATGGTGGAAAAGACGTATCCTACAAAAATGGACCAGAGAATAAGTGCAATCGGGCTGACAGTCACCCCTGCCACATGAAATTCCATGGACGTATACACCTCCGCAATGTAGTTAGGAAAATCGAGACTTCGATACCCCCGCATACTGGAATCGAATACTAGAATCGGTACGAATGCCTTAAACTGCTTCTCCGGATGATCTACGATGTGTTTTCAGCAATCTGCCGGACAGTTTTTTCCCCAGGTAGTACATGACAACCAGAGCCGGGTACCAAATGGTACAGCTCACTTCCCCCCCGTAAAATGGTGCTCCGGCCGGCAAAACCAGCACCGGCCAGAAGTGACTCAGTACAGCCAGCACCAGCACATGGGGCAATAAAAAGTAAATTCCGTCAATAAAGCAGAGGGCCAGATATTCCACCAGCAACTGGTTGGCTTCTTTCTGCAATGACTGGTAAACAGCCGGAACTCCGGCCTCGGCCGCCAGGCCGGACAGTTCCCTCAGTTCCTCGATCCGCTGCATAAGCTGCTTTTGTTTCTCTCTATGCCGGAACAGCCATCCACCAAAAGTTAACCTGTTCCCTCTCCCCCAAAAGACCCACCTGGTAAGCGCTGCCGGTCCGCTAATCTCCTTCACCTCCCCCACATTTTCATTCGGCTTTCATCTAAACAAATTATCAGAAACCGGACATTTTTTTTGTCCCGCTTCCGACACCATTTTTGTCTGCTTGCCGACATCCTAACTGTCGCGGTGGCGACAAAAAAGCTGTCGCCCTTTGGGGCAACAGCTTTCGCATCACATGATCCATTTGGCCAGCTTGTCGGGATCCAGGATTTTAATCTCCCGTCCCTCGTAAGCTATGCTTTTTTCCTGTTTGAAAGTATTCAAAAGCGAAGTCACGGTCTGGCGGGAGGTACCCACCATGTTGGCCAGCTCCTCATGGGTCAATTGCAGACCGATTTTGATCCCGCTAGCGCTTTCCCGGCCGCAGCGCTCCCCCATTTTCAGCAGCATCAGGGCCAGTCGACCGGGCGCCTGCCAGCAGACCATTTCGTGAATGATGGCTTCCGCTTCGCGCATGCGCGCCCCCAGCAGTTTGGCTACCTTGATGCCCAGCACAGGCTGTACAGCCAATAGCTCCTCAAATTTGTTCTTGCGCACAATCACCAGGGAAACATCGGTAATCGCTCCGGCAAAACAGGTACGCTCGGTACCCAGCAGCGTCTCGGCCAGCCCCATCAGTTCCCCCGGACTGCGAATGCTGCCCACGGTAACCCGCCGGCCGTCCGCTGAAAGACGGTAGATTTTTACATACCCGCTTTCAATGAGAAAAATCCTGTCCGCCAGATCGCCGGCCGCAAAAATGATGTGGTTCCGGGGATAGTGGACTGTCGAGCCGGCCTGCCGGATTAACATTTTTTCCACATCACTCACTACAGGTATATCAAATTGAACCGTCACGCCATTCACCTCCCGGCCAGATTGGCACCTGTCAGCCTGTTACGGATACATTGTCCGGTACAGGTTGGCGACCGTCATCTGCTCCAACCACGTCATACCGGCACAACAATCAAGGTTATCCTTGCCCCGTCCATTTGTCAATGATTAATGCCAGGAAGAGCAGAAAAAGATAGGGACTGGAAAGCTTGTACAGCCACCAGGCCGATTTGTTGTCACAATTAAAGTAAAGATATAGATTGCCGGCCAGCACGGCCAGGCCGCTGAGCAAAGCCGTCCACAAATACACCGGCCCCAAATCTCCTACCCGGTAAACAGCCAGTGAAAGAACCAGCATGGCTACAACTGTAAGCAGTATATATAGCAGCGTGCGCCGCACCGCACAGACCACCGGCAGCATGGGCACGCCCACCCGGCGGTAGTCTTCGCGAAAATAAATGGCCAGGTTCCAGATATGATTGGGAATCCAGCACACCACCAGGAGAGCCAGCAGCACAGCCAGAAGGGAGATTTCCCCCCTTACCGCCGCCCAGCCGAAAAGGACCGGCAGCCCACCGCTAAAACCGCCCAGGACAATGTTCCAGCTGCTGCGCCGCTTGAGCCACAGGCTGTAAATGCCCACATAACCCAGCATACCCAGCAGGATACAGACGAAAGCCAGCCAGTTAATCCAGGCGGCCAGAATCAGAGCCAGGAAAAACTGCAGCAAACCCCAATAGAGCGCCTTGTATGGTGGAGCAATCCGCCCGGAGGGTATGGGGCGGTGCCTGGTCCGCTCCATTACGGCATCAATATCCCGGTCCACATAACAGCTGACAGCGTTGACACCGGAACAGGCCAGGGTAATGGCCAGCACGGCTTTGAGCCAGTGCCCGAAGGACAGGGTCTGGGGCGGTGCCGCCACCACCATGGCTGCCAGAGCGGTAAAAACCAGCAGAAAAACCGAGCGGGGTTTGGTCACCTCAACATAGCTCTTTATTTTATCAATTAATTCCGGGCGGTCCGGACCGGATACTCCGGCCACCTGGCCGCCGTATTTGCCACCCACCATCGGTCTCACCCACCGCGTCAAATGCTTTTGTCATTATAGCGACAATATTTTGACCATGTCAAGTCCTGGCAGGCAAAGGGCCGTATTTAAGCGGCAAGAGACCGTAAGCGGTCGCTGCTAATGCCAGTACTGGTAACACAGGTTTTCGATAATGGTTTGCACGGGCAGAATATCTTTGATCCGGTACACGTTTTGACCGGCAAAAACCACTCCTTCTTCCACCCGGCCACAGCGGGAATTTTCCAGCGCTTCCATGATACAGTATTGGCCGCTGCAGGATTTCAGGCAGCCGTGACATTTATCCGGCCGAGCAGCTTCTCCCGCCAGCAGGCGACCGGCAAACCGGTTTTTAATGGCCCGGCCGGGCAGCCCCACCGGGCTGGGTATCACCACCACATCGGACTCTTGCGCCTGCAGGTAAACCTGCTTGAATGCATCGGCCACAGTGCACTCCCGGCTCAATACAAACCGCGTGGCCATCTGCACGCCACTGGCCCCCGCCTGCAGGGCCCGCCGCAGGCCATCCCCCTCTACAATACCACCGGCTGCCAGCACCGGAATTTTTACGGCCCGGCAGATCTCGGGCAGTATCTCCCACAGGGACCGGTCGGTCCCCAGATGGCCGCCCGCTTCGCTACCCTCGGCCACCACGGCCGCCGCTCCGAATTTCTCCGCCAGGGCCGCCAGACGCGCCGAGGACACAATGGAAACCACCGGCACACCGGCCTGCCTGGCCCATTGAAAGATGTCCCGCGAAAAACCCGCTCCGCTGAACAGCACATCAATTTTCTCCTCCAGGGCCACTTTAACCATCTGGGCGAAGTTGCGGGCGGCAAACATGATATTCACCCCGATAATTCCCCGGGTCAGGCGCCGGGCCTGGCGAATTTCCTCCCTGAGCTCATCCAGCAGCATACCGGTAGCTCCAATCACCCCTATGCCACCGGCCTCGGCCACCGCTGCGGCCAGCGGGGCGGTAGAAACCCGCAGGGCCATACCCCCCTGCACGATGGGCAGGCAGGCCCGCAGGGAATCAATTTTCAGCTCGGGCAGTTTCACAGTCAACCCTCCAGTTTTTTTAATTTATTTTGAGATTTTGCATGGCTTTGTCCTACCGGGCAGGTATTTATCCTGCCAGAGCGAATATTTAAAATTAACTGAAAACCAAAGGGGAGATTTACAATGAGCCGGGGAATCACCGTCCGACCAGCCCTGTGTATCGGCTGCTCCACCTGTGTTCTAACCTGCTCCCTGCACCACACCGGCGAGTTTAACCGCCAGAAAGCCCATATTAGAATCATTATAGACGAATTTAACGGTTATTATCAGATTGGTCTGATCTCCACCTGCCGCGATTGCGGACTTTGCGCCGCCAGCTGTCCCACCGGAGCGCTCAGCCGGCAGGCCGAAACCACCGCGAAAGGCGGGGAGGCTGCCGGTGGCAGCCGCGCACTATGAGCTTTGCTGGAGGTTATACCGGCAAAATTCTCCGAATAAACCTGCACACGGGGCGCTGCAGCACGGAAGTGCTGGACCGGGAAACAGCTCTCCAATACCTGGGCGGCACCGGCCTGAACATTTACTTGCTGCGTCAACTGATTAAACCGGATTGTCACCCTTTGAGCCCGGACAATGTGCTGGTGTTCAGCACCGGCCCCTTTGTGGGTACCAGCATTCCCACCGCCTGCCGCACTGAAGCCTCGGCGCTTTCCCCCGCCACCGGCCTGCTGGGCACCAGCAATTCCGGGCACTACTGGGGAGGCGAGCTAAAAGCGGCGGGCTACGACAGCCTGGTGCTGGAAGGCCGGGCCTCCCGTCCGGTGTACCTGTACATCGCCGATGATGAAATCAACATCTTCCCGGCAGAGCACCTGTGGGGCAAGGATACCTGGGAAACCATCCACCTGCTGCGCCAAAAGCACCGGGAACCAGGCCTGCAGGTAGCAGCCATCGGTCCGGCGGGAGAAAACCAGGTGGTTTATGCCAGTATTGAAAACGGCCCCTTTGATGCCTGGGCCCGCACCGGCCTGGGTGCGGTCATGGGCAGCAAAAACCTGAAAGCCATTGCCATCAAGGGTACTGGCGGGGTAAAGGTCGCCCGGCCCCGGGAACTACTCCGTCTGGTCAGCCAGACCCGGCAGGTAATCGAGGCCTCCCCCTTCTACCAGCCATTTTGCAAGTACGGCACCATGCTGATCACTCTGCCCTACCACGAGTTCGGCATTCTGCCCGGACGCAATTATCAGCGCAGCCGGTTGGACAACTGGGTCGAAACCCGCAGCCGCAAGGCGATGCATCACTATACCGGGCGGGGTGTGGCCTGTCAGGCCTGCAATATTGCCTGCGCCCACTGGGTGGAAATAAAAGAAGGCCCCTACCGGGGCCTCCAGCTCAAGGACATGGAAGTGACGCCGGTGATTGGCTTTGGTGCTGCCTGTGATATCGGCAGCCTGGATGCCATTGCCGCGCTGACGGCAGCCTGCCAGAAGCTGGGTCTGGATATGGTTTCCGCTGCCGGCTGCCTGGCCTTTGCCATGGAACTGGCCCAGCGCGGTATGTGGCCGGACGAAGCCGGACCGGCACCGGCCTGGGGCGATACAGCCAGCGCCCTGCGCCTGCTGGAACAAATCGCCTTCCGACAGGGTGTGGGCGACATCCTGGCCCGGGGCGTTAGACAAGCCGCGGGGTACTTCCCGGGCAGCGAGCAGTTTGCCGTTCATGTGAAAGGGCTGGAGTGTGTGCTGGCCGACCCGCGCAGCCGCTGGTCCACCTGGACCCTGGGTTATCTCACCAACATCCGGGGTGGCGACCACCTGCGTACCCGCAATCCGGTGGAAAACCTGCGCTACAACCACAATCCGCTGCCCTACCGGAGCGAAAGGTTCGGTTTTTCTCCAGAGATGCTGGAAAACCTGGACATAGAGCCAGCCCTGAAAGAACAGTTGTTCAACCGGGAAAGGGATGACGTTTTGATACCGCCCATGGCCGCCTGGTCGGAGAATTTAATTTCGGTTTACAACTGTCTGGGAATATGCATTAGGCCACCCGTCCTGCATACCGTAGGACCCACCCGGCTGGCCGCACTCTATAGCGCCCTGACCGGCCTGCCGGCAACACCGGCCGGGATCATGCAGGCCGGAGAGAGGGTTTACAACGCCCAGAAGCTGTTCAATCTGGCCCGGGGGGAAAAGCCAGAAGATAGCGACTTCCCCTCCCGTTTCTACCGGGAGCCCCTGGCGGACGGCCCTAACGCCGGGCGAGTACTGGATCGGAATCAGGTCAAGCAGGCCCTGGAGGAGTACTATACTTTCCGCGGCTGGGATCCCCATAGCGGCGTCCCCGGGGAGGAAAAACTGCGCGAACTGGGCCTTCTGGAACCCGCTCAGGAAGGACTACTGGAGCAGTGAGCCACCCGGCAGCATGGTCTGCACCAGCAGCGGGAAAATCCCCTGCTGCTGCTCGCCCAGCAACACTTCAAACCAGTAAGTACCGTCACCGGTTAAAGGTAGCTCGGCCCGGACGGGAAAATAAATATAGGGCCGATCTGCGGTAAAAGTAAAGGGATAGGACTTTATTTCCAGCAAGATCTGCTGCTGACCGGGAGACCAGAAGCGCAGGGTAAACAGGTGCTGTCCCCGGCTTCCATACCAGCCCAGCACTACGTAGCATGTATGGCGGCAGGGGTAACTTTTGGCGTGCACCCGGTAAAATACTCCCTGCAGATTGTATTTGCCCTGGTGCAGAGCCACCTGATCGCAGAGCAAAAACAGGCAAAGCGCCGGCTGCATGGCCGTCACCTCAAACAACAATCGGTACATTAATAATTCGCCCTGGCCAGGCATATTCCTGCCCGGCCCAATCACACCACTCCCGGATGGGGCAGGAATTGCCCGTCTTCAGGCCGAATATTAAAATATATAATAATATGGCTAACTCAAGGGAGATGACGGCTATGGATATCCATGAAATCAGAAAGCTGGCCCGCGAACGCATGAAAGGGTATTGTGCGGTTTGTCCGGTTTGTAACGGTAAAGCATGCGCCGGCCAGGTTCCGGGCATGGGTGGTACAGGCAGCGGTGCGGCCTTTCAAAACAACCTGAGCGCCCTGGCCAAATACAGACTGCATCTGCGCACCGTGCACAATGTCACCGCACCAGAGACCAGCTGTAACATCCTGGGTCTGGAACTGACCACACCGGTGCTGGCCGCACCCATGACCGGTGTTTCCTACAATATGGGGGGGGCACTGACCGAAAGCCAGTTCATCAGCCAGATCATGGCCGGAGCTCGTGAGGCCGGCAGCATCGGCTGCTGCGGTGACGGCGGAGACCCGCAGTTTTTCGATGCTGGTCTGGCTGCCATCCGGGAACAGGGTGGACACGGCATTGCCTTTATCAAACCGCGCTCCCAGGAGGAAGTCAAAAAACGCCTGCGCCTGGCGGAAGAAGCCGGCGCCCGGGCTGTGGGCATTGATATCGACGGCGCCGGTCTGGTGACCATGGCTCTTTTCGGCCAGCCGGTAGGACCCAAAACAGCAGAGGAGCTCCGGGAACTGGTGCACAGCACCAGCCTGCCCTTCATCGTCAAAGGGATTATGACGGTGGACGAGGCCCGGCTGGCGGCCGGGGCCGGTGCCGCCGCCATCGTGGTCTCCAATCACGGCGGCCGTATTCTGGACCACACCCCCGGAGCAGCGGAGGTATTGCCGGCCATCGCGGAAGCGGTGGGACAGCAGACAACCGTGCTGGCCGATGGCGGTGTGCGCAGCGGGGTGGATGTTTTAAAACTGCTGGCTCTGGGGGCAAAAGCCGTACTGGTGGGCAGACCGCTGGCAGTGGCCGCAGTGGGCGGCGGTACAGAGGGCGTACGCCTTTATCTGGAAAAATACACTGCCGAGCTCAAACAGGCCATGATCCTGACCGGTTGTGCCCGCTTGAGCGACATTGGCCCACACATCCTGGCCTGAACCGAAAAAACATGAGGTGATTTTATGGCCCCTCCGAAGAAAATAGCTATAGTCGGTGGCCCGGGTACCGGCAAGACCACCCTGGTTAAGCAGCTGGACGTAGAATACAGCATGGCCGGATACATCTCGGATGTCTGCCTGGAATTCGCCCGTAGCTATATTGTCCGTTACGGTGTGCCGACCAATATTTTTGAGCAGTTCCTGCTTTATGAAGGGCAAAAACAAAGAGAAGATGAGTTGTCCCATTGTGACATCATCTTCTGTGACAACGCCACCATCCTGAACTATGTCTACGGCCTGATCAGCTGCAACTTCAAAGACCCCAAAGAGGTTTACGCCCTGATGAAGTTGTACGAATGGGCCATGAAGGATCTGCCCGGCTATGAGATTTTTTATGTGCCGCGTGAATTTGCGCTGGAAAAGGACGGCGTGCGCTACCAGGATGAAGATTTTGCCGTGCTGCTGGATCAGAAAATCAAAAATTTCCTGGATATCATGAATGTGCCCTATGTGGTGGTGCGGGGAGATCTGGCCACCCGGGTTAAAGTTGTGAAAGAAAAGGTGGGCTTTGAAATCAAGCGGCATTGAGTTGTGCCGGATCAAGAAGCGGCACCCTGGAAAGGCAGGATACCGCTTTTGGTATTGGTTATTCCTGAGCATACCGCTTTAACAGGCAACTCGTTGGGCCAGGTATGCATTCCCGCTGGCCAGTTTACGCTGTTGTACTGGCCGTTTGCTCCACTTCCCGGCCGCTGCCCAGACGGCGGCGTATGCGGGCACCCCAATCGTCAAAGATAGTGTAGACCACCGGCACCAGCACCAGGGTAATCAGGGTGGAGAAGGTGAGGCCGAAAGCCACCACCACAGCCAGGGGAGCCCGGCCTTCAGAACCCTCACCGCCACCGAAAGCCATGGGCAACAGGGCCAGCACGGTGGACAGGGTGGTCATCATAATGGGCCGCAGGCGCACCGGACCAGCCTGCATGATGGCCTGATTGCGCTCCAGGCCCTGCCGGCGCAGCGTGTTGATATAATCTACCAGCACAATGGCGTTGTTAACCACGATGCCCACCAGCATAATCATACCGATGAGCGCCACCACGCTCAGGTGGTAACCGGTAAGCAACAGGCCTACCACCACTCCCACAATGGTGGGGGGCAGGGAAAACATGATCACAAAGGGATAGAATAGCGACTCAAACAGGAAGGCCATCACCATATACACCAGCACCACGGACAGGAGCAAAGCCAGAAACAGGTTGCCGAAGGACTCCTGCATCTCCTGGGCCTCCCCGCTGATTTCATAGGTGTAACCGGGCGGCAGTTTAATTCCCCTCATCAACGCCTGCACATCGCGGTTCACATCCCCCAGAGCCCGGCCGGCCAGCTCGGCCTCCACGGTCAGCAGGCGGGACTGGTTGTAGCGCATAATGGTCTGGGGAGCATCCTGTAGCGCTATATTGGCCACCTCACCCACCGCCACTTTGGCCCCGGTGGGTGTGTTCAGCATCAGCCCGGCCAGGCGGTGGGGATCAAGGCGGTACTGCTCCGGAAACATCAGGCGGATGTCCACTTCATCCTCACCCGTACGCAGGCGGGAGACCACCTGTCCGTCAAAAGCTGTGCGCACGGCCGACAGCACCTGCCCGGCCGATAGACCATACAGCCCGGCCCGCTGGCGGTCTATGGTCACATTTATTTCGGGTACAGCCTTTTCCATATTGGTAGTCACATTGCGCGTACCCGAAATGGCCGCTACCCGCTCCTGCAGGATCGCACCCAGCTGGCGCAGCGTCTCCATGTCGTCGCCCCGCACCATGATGCTGATGGGCTTACTCCTATGGCCACCGTTGTTATCGTTTACCTTTACGGTAATTTCGGCCCCAGGAATGCGGGCGGTCCTGCCTCTAATCAAGTCCACCACCTGCTCGGTGCTCAGGCGACGCTGCTCCCGGGGTTTTAGCTTGACTGTCAACATGGCCTGGTCGGTATTACCACCCCCCAGCATGGCGAAATCGCCGCCACTGCCCAGACGGGTGAATACCGTTACGGTCTCGGGCAGGGAGCTCACCACATCCTCCACCCGTCCGGCCACCCGCCCGGTCTCGGCCAGCTGGGAACCAGGCGGCAGTTCTATGGTGATTTGTATCTCGCCCTGGTCCATCACCGGCATGAACTCCATCCCCACCAGGGGCAGCAGCACCAGAGAGCCAATCAGCAGGGCCAGTGCCGTCAGTACCACCCTTTTCCGGTGCCCCAGACTCCAGGCCAGCAGGCGCCCGTAATGGCGGGATAAACGGGCAAAGGCCCGCGTGAAATGCCAGGAGGGCAGGCGCAGCCAGTAACCAACGCGCTGCCGGCCGGCCGCCGGCAGAAAGGCCGCTTCCGGCTCCTGCTCCACCGGCGCCACCCGGCGCAACAGGCGGGAGGCCAGCATGGGCACCAGTGTCAGTGCCGCAAATAGCGCCGCCAGGTGGGAAAAACTCACTGTCAGGGCCAGCGGCCCGAAAAGGATACCGGCCAGGCCCTGGACAAAAACAATGGGCAGAAATACCACCACCTGGGCCAGCGCCGAGGCAAATACGGCATTGCCCACTTCGGCCGTGCCCAAACGGGCGGCATCAATCACCCCGTAGCCGTTCTGCCGGTAGCGGTAAATGCTTTCCAGCACCACCACGGAAAAGTCCACCAGTGAACCCAGGCCCAGGGCCAGACCGCCCAGGGAAAGCAGGTTGATGGTCTGCCCGCCAAAATACATCATGCTGAAGGTGGCAATGATGGAAATGGGAATAACCAGGGCCACCACCAGCGTGCTGCGAAAACTGCGTAAAAAAAGGTACAGCACCACTACCGCCAGCAGGCCGCCCAGCACGGCATGCCGGGTGACGTTGTTGATGGAATCACTGATGAACTTGGACAGGTCCATGACCATGACCAGCTGTATGCCGGGCGGCATTTCCCGGTTAATCTGGGCCACCCGTTCCTTGACCCGGCCAGCCACCTGCACTGTATTGCTGCCCGAAACTTTGAGCACGTCCAGGGCCACGGAGGGGCGGCCATTCACATAGCTGAGCTGGGTCTGTTTTTTATAATCATCCTGGATGGTGGCAATGTCCCCCAGCCGCACCGTACCGCCGCCGGGCAAATTGAGCGGCAGGGCAGCCAGATCCCGTACCTTTTTGTATTCACCCACCACCCGGATGGCCAGGTCGGCACTGCCCCGCACCGTGGTGCCCGCACTGCCCGATATATTTTCCGCCGCCAGCAGCTGGCTAACCTGACCCACCGTCAGACCATAGCTATCCAGACGGGCCGGATCCAGAATTACCTTGATTTCCCGCGTTTTACCCCCGCTCACCGTCACCGAAGCCACACCCGACACGCGCTCCAGACGGGGCCTCACTATGTCCTCAGCCACTCGCTTAACTTCCTCGATATCGGATCCGGTGAGGGCATACTGCAGGATGGGGAAACTGTTGGGATCCAGTTTGAGCACCCGCGGTGACTTGACCTCGGAGGGTAAAAAGCCCCGCACCAGATCCACCTTGTCCCGCATGTCCAGGGCAGCCTGATCCATGTCGGTACCCCAGTTGAAGCGGATGATCACCTGGGAAACTCCCGACTGGGAATAGGAATAAATTTCCTTTACATTATTCACTGTAGCCAGTGCCGACTCCAGCGGACGGGTAACCAGTTTTTCCACCTCGGCCGGTGCCGCTCCCTCATAGGTAGTAGTTACCAGAGCCACCGGCAGGTTCATATCGGGATAGAGATCCACCCGCAGCATGGGCAGCGCCACCAGGCCCACCAGCACCAGGGCAATGATCACCATGGATATGGCCACAGGACGCTGCACCGAAAAGTCGGCTATTTTCAACTACCGCCACCCCCGCCGGAAGCCGGTTGCTGGTAATGGCCCTCTATCTTCACCCGCACACCATCCACCAGCAGGCGGTTACCTTTCACCACCACGGTTTCTCCTTCTTTCAGGCCGCTGACAATCTGGATCAGCCCGCTGCCGGCCAGTCCGACCTTCACCTTGCGCTGCCGGGCCACATTATTCTCCACCACGAAAAGCACACTGCCGCCGTCCTGCTCCAGCACAGCATCGGCCGGCACAGCCAGGGCGTTGGCCAGCTGTCTGGTACTGACGCGCAACTCGGCAGCCATACCCGGTTTTACATCCGCAACCTGCTCCAGCTTGACTTCTACCGGGTAGGCCTTGGTGACCGCATCGGCCTGGGGTGCCAGGGTATAAACCTGCCCCCGGTATGTCTTGTTGGTGGCTGAAACAAATACATCAACCGGTTGATTGATTTGCACACCACCCACCACATTTTCCGGCAGGTTGGCCTTGACCAGGAGCGGCTGCTCCTGAATCACCACCACGGCCGGCGTGGACTGGGAAGCCATCTCGCCGGGCTCCACGTTGACCTTGCTCACCACACCGCTGATGGGTGCAGTCAGCGTGGTATCGGCCAGTTTCTGGCGCATGCTGGCCACCGCCGCCTGCATCTGCCTGATCTGGGCAGCGATACTGTTTTTAGCACTGGTAGCGGCGGAAAGTTGCGCCCGGGCCTGTTCCAGCTGGCTCTGGGATATGGCCCCTTCCGCGAACAGCTTTTGCATCCGGTCATAATTGGCCACGGCATTGTCATAGTTGGTCTGGGCCTGGAGCTGGTTGGCCACCGCATTGGCCAGAGCCGCCTCCTGCTGCTGCAGAGCTATTTCCATGTCCACTTTATCTAATTCCACCAGCACCTGGCCGGCCTGTACCTTCTGTCCCACACTCACCGGTACGGCAGCCACCCGGCCCGGCGTTTTGGGAATCACCGCTACTTCCTTAAATGGCGCCACGGTACCGGCTATGCTCACCGCTTCACCCAGGGGCATCACTTGAGCCCGGGCTGCTTCCACCGGTAAGGCCTGTTCTCCCGCGCTCGGGGCACCCGGTTTGGATTTGCTGGCCAATCGCAGCAGGGGCAGCCCCACCAGCAAGAGCACTACCAGAATGCCCGCCGCCACCAGCCAGCGTTTTTGGCCACCTTTGCCCCCAGCACCGCCGGCCGGATTTTCCGGCACCGGGCCGGTATGTTTGTCTGCCTTGTTCTCCATAGCTAATCCCATCGCCCTCCTTGCCAGAATAGATCATGGACATTATCTGCGGTCCGCCGCATTCTGCAACTTTTCCAGCGCCGCCTTGAGATCGGACACCACCGCCAGAAGCCGTTCGGCTTTTTCCCGCCCCAGTTCTTCCAGCAACCTTTCCAGCTTGCGCCGCCTCTGCTGCAGAAAATGCTGGATCAGTTCCCGGCCTTCGGCGGTAAGGGATATAATCACCACCCGGCGGTCTTTTTCACTTTTTTCCCTGGTGATCAATTTATTTTTCAGCAGGCGGTCGGTCAAACTGGATACCGCCGCCATGGTCACCCCCATAAACTCGGCAATCTCGGACACTGTCCGGGCCCCTTCAAAATATAGCAGCTTGAGCATAGCGGTCTGCACATGGGTCAATCCGTCCCGGGAGCCGGGAAAAAGGTAGGCGGCAAAACTGCGGAACAGAACCGGTACCTCCTGATCCAGCCGATCAATCATTTGAGACGAGTTTTCCAGATGCTGATTGTTTTCCACAGTCCATCCCTCAGCAAAAGTTTAAGTAATAAATAATTAGATATGTTAACTTTAACCGCAAAATAAATTTTTGTCAATTGTCTGCCCCGACAAAAAACTGCTGGCCAGCCCTCTTTTTGGTAGGAGGAACCGGCCAGCCGGATGTAAAACACTACACAACAGCATCGCGCCTCAGATCATCAATTTGGCTCCGGGTGTAGCCAAAGCGGGCCAGCACCTCATCCGTGTGTTGTCCCAGATCGGGCGGCGGCTGGGCAGATTTCAGCTCCAGTGCAGGCATTTGCAGGGGCAAACCCAGCTGGAGCAACGACCCCAGACGCGGATGCTCCAGATGCCACAGCAGTCCGCGGTGCTGCACCTGGGGATCGGCAGCTACATCGGGCAAATCATAAACCGGAGTCACACAGGCATCCCGCCCCTGGAACAGCTCCAGCCAGTAGCTCCGGTCCTGCTCAATAAAAATTCCCTGCAGGGTTTTTTTCAGCCAATCCTGCTTTTCCCACGCAAACTGCAGGGGCACGAGATCCTCGCGCTGCAGGCAGCGACACACCTCCCGCCAAAACTGTGGCTCCAGGGCTCCTACCGCCAGGTAGGAACCGTCCCGGCAGCAGTAGACATTATAGCAGGCCAAACCGCCGTTTAGCTGCCCTTCCCCCCTACCAGGAGCCCCCTTCTGACCGGCCACCAGCGGCCAGAGCAGCACCGGCAGCCAGCTGACCACACCGTCCAGCATGGCCACATCTACCAGCTGCCCCCGCCCGCTGCGCTGCCTGGCCAGTAGTGCCAGCAAGATGCCAGCCAGGGCCGGCAGGGCACCGCCACCGATATCGGCGATTTGCACGGCCGGCAATACGGGAGCGCCATCAGCACCGGGCGTACCGGTTTGTCCCAGTATGCCGGCCAGACCAATGTAATTGATATCATGACCGGCTGTCCGGACATACGGCCCATCCTGCCCAAATCCCGTAATGGCACAGTAAACCAGACGCGGGTTGATTTCGGAAAGTTGCCGGTAGCCCAGACCCAGGCGCTCCATAACACCCGGACGAAATCCCTCCAGCAGGATGTCGGCGGCGCGCACCAGGCGCATGAAAACCTCCCGGCCCTGCGGCTGCTTGAGATCCAGGGTCACGCTCTTTTTGTTCCGGTTCAGCAGCAAGAACAGCCCGCTGGTATCGCCGCACAGCGGAGGCATCCAGCGGGTGTAGTCCCCCTGGCCCGGCTGCTCGATTTTGATCACTTCCGCCCCAAAATCGGCCAACCACATCGAACAGAGCGGACCGGGCAGCAAACGGGTCAGATCCAGTACCAAAGTACCATCCAAAGGCAGCGACATACAGTTCTCCTGGTTCAAAAAACTTAACAATTCCTGATACACTGTACCATTCATTGTTAAGCGGCCTCCCCATGACCAGGCTTTCGCTCCTTTCCGGATTGGATTTGCCCA